>SLOV01000288.1 GCA_007132345.1 Kiritimatiellia bacterium | reverse complement strand
TACCCGAGCAGCTCGACGAAATCGTTGGCGAAGGCGGCTGCACGTTGAGTGGCGGTCAGCGGCAGCGGCTGGCGATCGCGCGCGTCCTGCTCGGTGCACCTTCCGTTGTGGTCTTCGACGAGGCCACCAGCGCCCTCGACTCGCTGAGCGAGCAACTCATTCAATCCAGCCTTGAGCGCGAGAGCACCGGGCGTACCGCCATCTTTATCGCACACCGGCTGGCGACCGTGAAGACCTGCGACCGCATCCTGGTAATGAGCGAAGGCCGTGTGCTCCAGGATGGATCTTACGATGAACTCATTGGGCAGGAAGGCCTGTTCCGCGAGATGGTACAAGGACAGCAGCTTCGCATGTAGCGTGCCGTTGGTTCAGCGGCCCCGGATGCGCTCGAATTCGCGGACGAATTGCATGGCGATTTCCGGCGACTCGATCACCACGCAGTTTTCATAGTTGTGGTTGGCCGCCATGACCGTGAAATTGAACGAGCCGGTAAAGACCGTGGCCCGGTCGATCACCGCAAACTTATGGTGCATGGATGAAAACTGTCCGCTCATCTGTACCGGTAGTAACTCGACGCCACGCCGCCCCATGCCCTTGATCAGTTCTTCCATACGGCTGACCGGGAGCTGCTTCTCGTCATACTTTACTCGTACGGTCACACCGCGGCCCGCGGCCTCGCTGAGGGCCCGCTTGATCTGGGGGTGGGTCAGCGTATAGATCGCCACCAGCACTTCCTGCCGCGCCTGCTGAATGCCGCGAATCAGCATCCGCTCGCATTCCGAACTGAATCCCGCCGAGACGCGCGTGGGGCCGCTTGCCACGGGCCGGCTTGCGCGGGGGCTGCGTAATGCCAGAGGGGCCTGGCCCAGGCGCCGGGCCCGAATCTGGTCGTCACGATGCAGGTTGTGCATCGCAATACGAAATGTCCGGCCATCTGTGCCGCCAAGCGTTACCCTGTCACTCTCGAGGCCGAGAAACACGGCGGGCAATTCCACGCCGGTGGCGCTCCGCCAGATGGAGACTTCGAGATCGCGCCACTCGTCCGGCATGCCCGGATCGGGATCGGCCCTTTGGGCAACATCTCGCTCCTCTTCCTCCGGCTCGGGTTCCGGTTCAGGTTCTTGCACGTATTCAACCGGTTCCGGCTCATCCTCCTCCGGGAGAACCGCGCCGTATTCCTGAAGCAAACCGACGATGGCGCCATAATCCTCTTGCAGGGCGCGCACGATTGGGGTAGCACCACTCTCGTCATGGCGCGATACTTCCGCGCCTTGCTCAATCAGCCATTTCGCAATTTCGGTTTGGCCCGACAACGCCGCATGGTGCAACAGGCTCAGCCCCATCTCATCGCTCTGGTTGACATCCAGGCCGAGCGCCAGGTGATGCTTCAGGTGGTCCAGCCGCCCGCGACGGACCGCGTCCGGAGCTGAGAGCAGGACGACGACGCGTGTCTCCGGTTCCGGCGGTGGCGGTCGCTCGCAGCCCAGCACAAGGCAGAGTGCAAGCAGGAGGAGCAGGGAGCATCGATGCATCGGAGTCATGCCCATAAAATCGTCGATTCCCTGTCCCGATTCAAGCCAAAGACGTGCCGGCGCCGGCCCACATATCGAAATAGACGCGGTTCCGATCCGCCATGGGTTGCGTCCGATTCGTCGAACGTCTCGTGTGTGGGAATCCCGTGCTCTTTCGTCCAGTGCCGCAGTTCGAGCACATGCATGCCCATGGCGCGTGGGAGCCGCCCGATACGGATGTAGCCCCCTGGTCGGCCGCGATTGCCTGACGCTGCCGCAAGGGCAAATCCTCCATGGCCGTCTGGTAGCAGGCCGACTCTGTCATTGCGAGCGAAGCCATGCCCTGAGCGAAGTCGAAAGGGTCGAGGAATCTCCAGCGTTTTTGAAGATCTGGAGATCCCTCGACAAGCTCGGGATGACAGATCCATGCGAAGTACGACCCAAATGAGAACTGCTGTGTCGCGAACAAAGGACGATGGATCACCGCGTCACGGAACCTGATACACCAGCAGGGCACATTCAATGGGGCCATTCGATAACATCACCCGGCGCAGGGGGCGGATCGGAATGGCCCGCTCGTAATCCGGTGAACCGGCAAGCAAACAGACACGCCAGCCATGCAGGCGGCTGATCGCCGCGGCGATTCCGTGCACCAGGTCGGGCTCTTTCTCCAGCCTGACGCCATAGGGCGGGTTCATCACCAGTGCGCCGGGCTCGGCGCCGCCGACCTGGAAATCCAGAAAGGATTGATGGCGGAAGGCCAGCTTCACACGTGCCCGGCGCGCGTTGGCCCTGGCAATCTCCAGCACCTGCTCGTCACGATCGGCAGCCACGATCCGCGGGCGGGTGGGGCGGACGGCACGCCGCAGCGAGCCGCGGAGGGCCCGGAGCCGCTCCGCCTGCGCGTCGTCGAAGTTCGCCCACCGCTCGAACCCGAAGCGTTCCCGGTCCAGGCCCGGTGCGTGATTTGCGGCCCACAGCGCCGCTTCAATGGCAATCGTCCCGGAACCGCACATCGGGTCGACCAGCAGCGTGTCGCGGTCCCACCCGCAAACGCGGAGCATTACCGCGGCAAGCGTTTCTCGCAGCGGCGCCTCGCCCGCTTCGGTCCGGTAGCCGCGCCGGTGCAGCGGCTCGCCAGAGAGATCGAGGGAAAGGGAAGCTTTGTTGTTCGCCAGATAGAGTTGCACGCGGACATCGGGGTCATCCCGCGAAACGGTCGGCCGGGCCCCACTGATGTCGCGCAGCCGATCGCAGATGGCATCTTTGACCTTCAGGGCCGCGAAGTTGCTATGCTGCAAGGTGCTGCCCCGGCAGACGGCCGCGACCGAGAGCGTGTGACGGGGAGAAATCACCCGCTCCCAAGCTACGCCTTTCGCCCCCGCATACAGCGATTCCGCGCTATCGGCCGGGAAACGGTCGAGGAGCAGCAGAATGCGCTGCGCGATCCGGCTCTCCAGGCAGGCCCGCCAACCATCCTGCATGGTGCCCCGAAAAGGAATGCCGCCGCGGTTCAGCCGTACACCGCTGAAGTTCAGTTCGCGCAATTCTTCGCACAGCGCCTCCTCCGCGCCCGGCAGCGTGGTGGCGCGGAAATCGAATTGTGTCTCGTCCTGATCGTGCTTCGTCATGCCGCACAGCCATACCCTTGGGCCAATGAGTTGCCAAGTTTTGCCGGTGGAGGCAGAGGGGGTCGGGCACATTTCTTAGTCTGTGTTCGGGCTCGTGTAACGCACGCCAGAGGCAGGCAGGCGCCCCTCCATCCCAGACTGATCCATGGATCTGGAGGGCGGAGCTATGCGACGCCGCTCACCGGGGATAGGGGCACATGAAGGGCCATGCCCGAGGGGTTCCGGCGGAAAATTCTCCGTTTGACAACCAAACCCGATTCGCTACGCTAACGACTTTTCATGGCCCCATTCCGGCGTAGCTCAATGGTAGAGCGGGTGGCTGTTAACCACTAGGTTGTAGGTTCGAGTCCTACCGCCGGAGCCAATTCCCCCCGCATCGGACCGCAGGACCTCGGGCTCGCCTGCGCATTTTTCCTGTAAAGTTCGTTGAGCACCAGCCGACCCTGCTGTAATATCCTTTCATCCGAACAAGCGGATAAAGCGATGATGCAGACCTTAGACTTATTTAAAGCCCTCTCCGACGAAGTGCGATTGCGCATTCTGAAGGTCATTTCTGTTGCAGAACTGTCTGTGGCGGAATTGGTTAGTGTCTTGGGGCTGCCCCAGTCCACGGTGAGCCGCCACCTCAAGCCGCTCCGAGACGCCGATCTGGTCGAGACGCGCAGAGAGGGCACTTCCACATATTATAGGACTGGGGGCGCACTGCAGGACCCCGCCTTGGCCCGGCTCCTGCAGGAGCGACTCGACGCCTTGCCGCAGACTGCCGAGGATGTGGCCTCGGTGCGCAGGGTCATGGAAATGCGGCGGGCGCGTAGTCGGGACTTTTTCGATCGGATCGCAGGCAGCTACGGCACGCTAACCCAGCCGGGTGGGGGGTGGCAGCCCCTGGCCGCCGCCTTCGCCGTCGGATTCGAGGGCCAGGTCGTTGCCGACCTGGGTGCGGGTGAGGGCGCCGTGACACTGCTCGTCGCCCGCTTTGCCGCCAAAGTGATTGCGGTGGATTCGTCCCCTTCCATGCTCGAGCAGGTACGCGAAAGTGCCAGGCGCGCAGGTGTTGGGGACCGCGTCGAACCAGCGGAAGGGGACCTGGAGCATCTCCCCATCGCGGCGGCGAGTATGGATGCCGCGATCCTCAGTCAGACCCTTCACCACGCTGCCAACCCGCCTGCCGCCGTCCGCGAAGCGGCACGCATTCTGAAACCCGGCGGTCTCTTGCTGGTGCTCGACCTGATGGCGCACACACAGGAGTGGGCACGCGAGCAGTGGGCCGACCAATGGCTGGGCTTCGCACCCGACGAGCTCCGCGCATGGATCGAAGCCGCCGGCCTGGAGCCTGGCGTGACCGATATTCTGCCAGGATCGACCCCCGAGCTATCGGTGCTTCTAGCCACCGCCCGGCGCAAACAGCCCTGAATTTCGTTGCAGTTCCTATCAACCCAAGGAGTAGAGATGAGTAAAGCAGTAGCAGGAAAGAAGACCGAACAGTCCAAGGCGTCAAAGAAGCCGTTCAACCTCCACGTGCTGAAGCGCACGAAAGGCGAGGCGAAGCTGTCAGATTACGTCGTTGCGGATATGGCGCTGGCCGAATACGGCCGACGCGAAATCGAGTTGGCCGAGAAAGAGATGCCGGGCCTGATGGCGCTCCGCGAGCGCTATGGCAAAGAGAAGCCGCTCAAAGGCGCGCGAATTACCGGTTCGCTCCACATGACCATTCAGACCGCCGTCCTCATCGAGACCCTGCAGGAGCTGGGCGCGGAAGTGCGCTGGGCGAGCTGCAATATTTTCTCCACGCAGGACCATGCGGCGGCGGCCATTGCGGCACGCGGCACGCCGGTCTTCGCTTTCAAGGGCGAGTCGCTCAAGGAGTATTGGGAATTCACCGATCGCATTCTCGACTGGGGCAATGGGGAAGGTCCGAACGTGATTCTCGACGACGGCGGAGACGCAACGCTGTTTGTTCTGCTGGGGTACCAGGCGGAGGACAATCCTTCGATCCTCGATCGCAAGCCGGGCAGCGAAGAAGAGGCGGTGCTTCTGGCGCAGGTGCGCAAGGCGATCGCCGCCGACCCTGGGCGTTTCCATCGCATTGCGCCGCACATTCTCGGCGTGAGCGAAGAAACCACGACGGGCGTGCATCGCTTGTATCAGATGCAGGAGCGCGGCGAGTTGCTCTTCCCGGCCATCAACGTTAACGATTCCGTGACCAAGTCGAAGTTCGACAACGTCTACGGCTGCCGCCACTCGCTCGTCGACGCGATCATGCGCGCCACTGACGTGATGATTTCCGGCAAGGTAGCCGTCGTTGCCGGTTACGGCGACGTGGGCAAGGGCTCCTGCCAGTCGTTGAAGGGGCAGGGCGCCCGCGTGATCGTCACGGAGATCGATCCCATCTGCGCCCTGCAGGCCTCGATGGAAGGCTACCAGGTCATGTCCATGGACGAGGCGGTTGAACTGGGCGATATCTTCGTGACCACGACCGGCTGCTGCGATGTGATCACCGAGAAGCACATGAAGCGCATGAAGGACATGGCGATTGTCTGCAACATCGGCCACTTCGACAGCGAGATTCAGATCGAAAAGCTTCGCAAGTACAAGTGGCAGGAAGTGAAGCCGCAGGTCCACACCATTACATTCCCTTCCGGCCGCAGCATCATCGTGTTGGCGGAAGGCCGGCTGGTGAACCTCGGCTGCGCGACAGGCCACCCCAGTTTCGTAATGTCGAACAGCTTCACCAACCAGGTTCTGGCGCAGATCGAATTGTACGCTCGCCACGACCAGTATCCGGTTGGTGTGTACACGCTCCCGAAGCATCTCGACGAAGAAGTGGCGCGCCTGCATCTCGAAAAGTTGGGCGTAAAGCTCGACCGTCTCACGCGCCAGCAGGCCAAGTATCTGGGCGTGCCGGTCGAAGGCCCCTACAAGCCGGATCACTATCGGTATTGATGGATTCAGGGCGTCGCGCGCGGCTTTGTTCGCTGCGCGGCGCCGGTTTCTGTGGAGCACGCGTCGGACAGGTCGGACCTGTCCGACGAGTCTGCTTTTGCGGCTCACGCGCTCACCGGGTCCAGAGTTCGCTTCGACCAAATCTGGAGCGGACGCGCTTCCGCGTCCGGCCTTTTTTCACCGTCTCGAAGAGCCGAGCCGCTCCGTGTGTTGATCGAACAACCGTGGAGCGGACGCGCTTCCGCGTCCGGCCTTTTGCCCACCGGCTCGGAGAGCCGAGCCGCTCCGTGTGTTGATCGAACAACCGTGGAGCGGACGCGTTTCCGCGTCCGGCCTTTTGCCCACCGTCTCGGAGAGCCGAGCCGCTCCGTGTGATGGTCGAACAACCGTGGAGCGGGCGCGCTTCCGCGTCCGGCCTTTTGCCCGTGGATAACGCGCTCACCGGCTCGAAGACCCGAGTCGCTCCAGTTCTGAAAGCCTGCCTCGAATCGCTTGGCCCCAGTCCTCTCCTCGCGCTATACTGCGGCCGTGTTGAGTCTGTGTGGCCCGAAACCGAAAGGAACGGACGATGAAGATTGTAGTCCTCGATGGATTCACCCTGAACCCGGGAGATAACTCTTGGGATGAAGTCGCGGCCCTCGGCGAGTTTACCGTCTATGACCGGACGCCGCCGGACCAGATCGTAGAACGCGCGTGCGGCGCCCAGATTGTGCTGACCAACAAGACACCGCTCTCGGCCGAGACCATCGCGGCACTGCCGGACCTCCAATTCGTTTCCGTCCTGGCCACAGGCTTCAACATCGTCGATACGCAGGCGGCGCGCAGTCGCAACATCCCGGTCTCGAATGTGCCGGTCTACGGCACCGACACCGTGGCCCAGTATGTCTTTGCGCTCTTACTGAACCATTGCCACCACGTGGCGCATCACGACGCAAAGGTCAAGGAGGGCGAATGGGCGCGGCGCGGCGACTTCTGTTTCTGGGATTTCCCTCTCCACGAATTGCGCGGACGCGTCATGGGCATCGTCGGCTTCGGCCGCATCGGCCGTCGCACCGGCGAACTCGCGAATGCCTTCGGCATGACCGTTTGGGCCGCCGATGTCCAGCAGGGCGCTGCCCCGGACTATGAGCCCTTCGAGTGGAAGACCATCGAAGAGGTCTTTGCCGGCGCCGACGTGGTGAGCCTGCATTGCCCGCAAACGGAGGACAATGTCGGATTCGTGAATGCCGCCCTGCTCAATAGCATGAAGCCGACCGCTTTCCTCATCAACACCTCGCGTGGCGCCCTCGTGAATGAGGCGGATCTCGCCGCTGCACTGAACGAAGGCCGCATTGCAGGGGCGGCGGTCGATGTGGTCTCCGCTGAGCCGATTCGCGACGACAACCCGCTGCTCGCCGCAAAGAACTGCCTCATTACCCCCCACATGGCCTGGGGCACAGTCGAGGCCCGCAAGCGGCTGATGGCGACCACTGTCGAAAACATCCGCGCGTTTCAGGCCGGTGCGCCGGTCCATGTCGTGAACTGAGGCGGCGCGCATGCCCTCGCGATCGGTGCCGAACCCCATCAGCGCATCGTCGCGCTGCGCCGGCCTCGTGCTCGCCGCGGGCGCTTCAGAGCGTATGGGCAGTCCCAAGGCGCTGCTGCAAACGCCCGACGGCATTCCGCTCGCGAAAGCACAAGCCGACCTGTTGAGCCGGGCGGGGTGCGATCCTGTTACCGTGGTGATCGGCGCCGATGCCGCACGCATTCGAGAAGAAGTCATGGGCTGCCCCTTCACGGTCCATGAAGGTTGGCGTGCCGGGCGGGTCTCCTCCCTCCAGGCCGGGCTTCGCGCCCTGCCGCCTTCGGATGCGTATGTCATTCTTCCGGTAGACGCGGTTGGCATTGCCCAGCAGACTGTGGAGAGCCTGCTCTGCCTGGGCGCCTCCTCTCGCGCGCAGGCCATTCGCCCGAGCTATCGCGAACGGGCGGGGCATCTGCTGTGGATCTCCGCAGCAACCGCCGACGAGATCCTGCACCTGATGCCGGCCCCGGAAACCCGGCTCAACGCGTGGATCGACCCGAAATGCATGTGGGTGGAAATGGAGGACCCTGCGCTGCTCCACAACCTCAATACGCCGGACGATTGGGCAGGGGTCTACGGCTGAGGCGCATGGCCTGCCGATCCTGCTTTGTCTTGTCCGTGCCCGGTCAGCACGTACAATCCCGCTAACTTCTTATGAAGAATTGGAATGAAACAACGCAGGTGACCCGCCGACTGCGGGAGCTTATGCAGGAAGGTAAACGCGCTGCCCTGGCCACGGTGATTGCCGTGAAGGGCTCCACCTATCGGCGGGAAGGCGCCAAACTCCTGATCGAGCCCGACGGCACCCTGGTGGGCAACGTCAGCGGGGGCTGCCTCGAAGCGGATCTACGCGAAAGGGCCATGGAGGTCCTGCATACCGGTGCCCCGGCCCGCATCGAATATGACACCAGCGACGATGACAACACCCTGTGGGGCCTTGGCATGGGGTGTAACGGCGTTGTCGACCTCTTCGTTCAGGAGGTCGATCCGTTCCGCCACCAGGCCCTGCCCGAACGCCTGATCGAACAACTTGGCGGCAACGAGCCGTTCCGCTGGTCGGTCCGGTTGAGCCCACAAGAGGGCAGGGGGGCGATTCTACTGTCGGGCGAGGGCGGTGTCCTTGGCGCTTTCCCGGCGGACGCACCCGTCCCCTTCATCCCGCTTTCCGCCGCGAAGGAGGGCTCTGCCATTCTGGATGTGGGGGAGCAGTCGTTCTTCAGCGAATATCTTGCGCCACCCCCCTTTCTCGTTGTGTGCGGCGGCGGCGAGGACGCGGTTCCATTGGTCGACATGGCGGCACAGGCCGGTTTTCGTGTTGTGGTGGCGGACCACCGCGCCGCGTATATCCGGGCGGACCTCTTTCCGCGCGCCTCGGCGATCGTTCAATGCCGCGCGGAGGATGAAGAGACCTATCTTCCGTTCGACCGTGCCTGCTATGTGGTCGTGAAAATGCACCACACTCGCCACGACGCCGCCTGGCTGCGCCGTGCCGCGGCGGGGCAGGCGCGCTACATCGGTTTGCTCGGCCCGCGCGCACGGCGCGACGTCCTGTTCGACAAAATGGATTTAGCGAATGACCCCCGCGTCTTCGGGCCGGTTGGGCTCGATCTCGGCGCGGAAGGCAGCGAACAGATTGCGGTCAGCATTGTTGCCGAGATGCTGGCCGTGCATGCCGCCCGCCCGCCGCGACACCTGCGCGAACGGGACGGTCCCATGCACGAAACGGTTGCCTGACCCAGGCAGAGCGAATCTTTGTAAGCCGTGAAATGCCCGGCAAGCTCCTTCGACGTGCGATTGCCGACGGCGATCTAGGGCGCAAACGGCGCGCAGAGGCAGCCACGGAGCTGGGCCGCATCTGGGGACAGATGTTGTCGCGCGGCTATTTGCATATGGACCCGATCACCGGGAATTTCATTTACAACGTCAAGTCGGCCAGAACGCCAATTACCCTGATCGATTTCGACAATATTTACCGGCTGCCGCCCGTTATCCTGCAAAGCCGCCTCCCGTTTGCGCGCAGGCGCCTCGCAAAGTGTGGCTACCGTCTCGCCCGGCAGCTTATCGAGCAAGGCGAAGCCCCAATCCGTCGGAGTGAGTTCCGCGCTTTCCGGCGGGCATACGTTGACGCGGGTGGCCCGGAAATCCCCGATGCCCGTGCTTGGTGGCGCCATATTGTAAAGGCTGTACAAGGGCGATGGTATCGCCGCTATGGACAACCGTACCCCCACTTGCCGAGGTAAGGTCTAGAACGCGTCCATGCGTCCGAAGTACACGCACACTCGAACCTCTTCGATTCCCGCCACGGACAAGTGCAAATGCCTACCAAGAGTCCCCTGCTGTTCCTGAAGAGATCACATAAGAGCCCGTCAGGGCGTGGTCGTGGCATCTCGGCATGGTCTTTTGCGGTGACGGCGTCCCCTGTGAGGAGGGACGTTGTCCCACCTACGGGGGGACTCACGTCCGTATAACTCCGCCCTCCATTCTTAGGCACAGGATGCCTCTGGGCTGGAGGGGCGCCTGCCCGCCTCTGGCGGGAGTTACACGAGCCCGTCAGCGTCCGGTCATGGCGCTGCGCCGAATCTCTGGCGTTGACGGCGTCCCCCGTGAGGAGGGACGTTGTCCAACCAACGGGGGGACTCACGTCCGTATAACTCCGCCCTCCATTCTCAGGCACGGAATGCCTCTGGGCTGGAGGGGCGAGTTACACGAGCCCGATAGCGCACGAGATCACCGCTCAATCCAGGTGAACGGGAAGAGGATGCCGGTGTAGGGCCAATCTTCGGAGCGTTGGACCAGTCCCTTGCGCACGGGATTCTCCTGCACGTAATGCCATTTCTCCTGAAAATGCTCGGCGCTTCGGATCTGCACGTCCCAATCATCGCGCTGCCAGATCGGTTTCTTGTCTGGATTGGGCCACGCACGCGTAGCGGTTGCGCGCCAATATTCCTGCCAAGCCTTGTAGGAGGTCTCACGGCTGGCGGGACAGCAGAAGAAATGGATATGGTCGGGCATGATCATGTAGCGGTTCACCTGCCAGTGATCTGCCTGCATCCATACGGCGCGGAGGAGAAGATGAATCTCGTCACGCGCCAGGATTGGACGTCGGCCTTTTACACACGTCGTGACATACAGGACGGTCGGTTGACCGTCGCGTTCGACCGGCGGATGATGGGCCGGGTGTTTGCGGTTTGGCCGATTGGAGGATACCGCTTCGTCGTTCATCGAGCTTTCCCATGGTCCATCCAGTTCAGACATGAACACCGAAAAGATAATGCGCAAGAGACGGTGGAGCACGCAAGGGTTGATGTCGATTCGGTGGTGATTCTGAGTCCGACTTGGAGGGGCGAGTTACACGAGCCCACAAGCACCTGGTCATGGTGGCTCGGTTTGGTCTCGTGCGTTGACGGCGTCGTATAACTCCGCCCTCCATTCTCAGGCACGGAATGCCTCTGGGCTGGAGGGGCGAGTTACACGAGCCCGATAGCGTCCGGTCATGGCCATGCGTCGAATCTCTGGTGTTAACTCCGCCCTCCACTCTCAGGCATAGAATGCCTCTGGGCTGGAGGGGCGCCTGCCCGCCTCTGGCGGGAGTTACACGAGCCCGCGACCGCATGGATTCCTTTCAGAACACAGAACGTGTCAGGCCGGTTCGCCTGCATCTGCCTCATTCTCACTGTCTGGCTCTTGCTCTTCTTCATGGAATTCCGGCAGCGAGTCGCCCAGCAGGGCATCGACAAGTGGTTGCCGCATTTCACCGGTCTTCGGGTCATAAATCCCGAAACCGGCACTGAATTCCCAGTAGGCCCAACTGAATTCCTGCTCATCGAAGAACCGCGCCAGAAAATGGGTCCATCGAACGCGAGACCCCATGTCTGCCTTGCTATAGACGCCGAACTCGCCGACATGCACCGGAATGCCGCGCTCCGCCCGCAGATCGATCACGGGCTGAAACTGTTGGCGGATGGCTTCGCGGTCCTCATCGCGGTCGAGCCAGCGGGTTCCAAGCCAGGCATCCGCCCGCTCACCCACCCATTCCGCGCCCTGGTGAGTGAATTCGAACGGCTCATAGTAGTGTATCGTCAGAATGATGTTCTCGTCTTCAGGCAGGACCAGCCAAGGCAGCGCACCCAGTCCGCCCCATCCGGCCGTGCCGATCATCACGGCGCGCGTCGGGTTGGTCTCACGGATCTTGCTCAACGCTTCGGCCAGCAGGGGATTCCATTTCTCCGCCGTCAGTTCCCCGTGCGGTTCGTTCAGTAACTCGAAAACCAGGGAATCCGGATACGCCTGGAACCAGTCTGCGATCTGCCGCCATTGACTGAGGAACCGCGCGCGTTGGCCGTCGGGATCCGCCATCAGTGCTTCGTGGT
>SLOV01000282.1 GCA_007132345.1 Kiritimatiellia bacterium | reverse complement strand
TGGAGAACGGCTTTCCGGCTCGGGAAGCCGAGCCGCTCCGATCATGAAATCAGTAGATTGATGGAGTGCGTGACACCTATTTGAGAACATGGATGGAACCGGTATGTCCTTCACGGAATCGTCCAAGTGCGCGTCTCGCAAAGATGGAGGATGGGCATGTCGCGAAGCGACTGCCCGTCGCCCGGAGCCTGAACCCTGAACACCGCCTGCCCTCCGAAGCCTTTGGCGAAGGAGGGACCACCGAACACTTTCCGCCCCGAAACCCGACATCCGCTCCCCCCTCCCCGGTTTCCCGCTTGAGCCGGGGCAACGCCCTCCCTATGCTGCGCCCCGTTCTCGATCATGAAGACACACGTTGTTGCATTGGCCAATCAAAAGGGGGGCGTGGGCAAAACCACGACGTCCATCAATCTTTCCGCGGCACTCACTGCGTTTCGAAAGAAGGTGCTGCTGCTCGACCTGGATCCCCAGGCCAATGCCACCAGCGGACTGGGCCTGCCCAAAACCGAAGGCGCCAGTATTTATGAGGTCCTTCTCGGGAACGCCACGCTCGATTCAAAGATCCTGCCCACCGCCTATGCCCGTCTCGACATCGTGCCCGCAGAGGTGGACCTTGCCGGGGCGGAAATCGATGTCGCCCGTGGCGACCGCTACCTGCACCGGGTCCGCGAGGCCGTTCGCCCCGTTAAGGAGAGCAATGCATATGACTTCATTCTGATCGATTGCCCCCCATCGCTCGGCATTCTGACCATGAACGCCCTGGCTGCGGTGGAAGAGATCGTGGTGCCCATGCAGTGCGAGTATTATGCGCTCGAAGGATTGAGCGTCATGCTGCGGCTCATCGATGAGTTGTCCTCCAGCGGGGCCAACCCGCATCTCCGCCTCGAAGGCATCGTCATGACCATGTACGACTCCCGCACTAACCTGGCCCAGCAGGTGGTAAAAGAGGTCTACGAACATTTCTCCGATCAGGTCTACGAAACGCTGATTCCCCGCAGCGTCCGGCTGGGAGAAGCGCCAAGCCACGGGCGGCCCATCATCGATTATGACCCAAGCTCCACCGGCGCGCTCGCTTACCGGCAACTGGCGCGCGAGTTCCTCACACGGCGCAACCTGCGGTGGCAGGAAGAAGCGGCGCGCCCCCGCCCCCAGCGAGCCGCGACCGCGAGCCAGGCCCCAGCGCCCACCCCCACGCCCGACGAAGAACCCCCGCGCCAACCATCCACGCCATCCACCGGACTGCCGGAATGTGACTGAACGCGCGGGCGCCCCATAAACGGGGCCATCACGCCAACCCAAGTTGCGCGCGGGTCTCGCGCTTCATTCGCTTCAACCGCCCGCCCAGCGCAATCCGCTTCACCGCACTCATGCGGTCGATGAACAGCACCCCGTTCAGGTGGTCCACCTCGTGCTGGATCACGCGGGCCGCAAAACCGGTGGCCCGCGCCTCATGCCGGGCGCCGGTGAGGTCTTGATAGGTGAACGCAATGGAACATGCCCGGGAAATCGGCCCCGTCATCTCGGGGAAACTCAGGCAGCCTTCGTCCATCGACCACGTTTCGGACGAGTGCTCGGTGATCTCCGGATTCACCAGCACCAGTGGCATGGGCAGGTCGGGATTCTCCCGGTTGCCCTCCTCGTCAACATCATACTCCGCCGGCACCTGCACCACGCACAGCATACGGGCCAGGCCGACCTGTTGTGCCGCCAGGCCCACGCCCTGTTCGGCGTTCATGGTCTCGATCATGTCGTCGACCAGCTTCTTGAGGGCGTCGTCGAATTCCTCAATCGGCGTGCCCTTTTCCCGCAGCACCGGGTCACCATAATGTCGCACTTCCATTTGCATCCGTCCTCTCCCGGCCGGGACTCTTCCACAATGCCATAGAAATGGCAATGGCCAGCCATCGCGCTCCCGACCACAGCCTCTCACTTTGCCAAATCGCCCCCTTATGGGTATGGTCGGGGTATGGCTGGTTCCCTGATCGTTATTCCAACCTTTAACGAAAAGCAGAATGTGGCCTCCATCGCAACGGCGGTTCTCTCCGCCTCGACGGAGTCCCACCTGTTGTTCGTCGACGATAATTCCCCGGACGGGACCGGCGCCCTGCTCGACGAACTGGCGGCCGGCGACAGCCGGATCCATGTCCTGCACCGTTCGGAAAAGGAGGGCCTGGGCAGAGCCTACCTGGCGGCCTTCGCATGGGCCCTGGAACAGGGATACGAATTGATCATGGAGATGGACGCCGATTTTTCGCATGCCCCCGCGGATGTCCCCCGCCTCATCGACGCCGCGGCACATGCCGACCTCGTACTCGGTTCGAGATACGTGGACGGCATTCGTGTCATCAACTGGCCCTTGAGCCGCCTGATTCTCAGCAAGGGCGCCGCCTTTTACGTGCGCCTCATCACCGGCATGCCCTTCACGGACCCGACCGGCGGGTTCAAGTGTTTCCGGCGCCAGGTGCTGCAGGAAATCGATCTCAACCGCGTGCAGTCGAATGGCTACTCGTTCCAGATCGAAATGACGCACCAGGTCTGGATGAAAGGGTTTCGGGTGGTGGAAGTGCCCATT
Organism: Kiritimatiellia bacterium; assembly: GCA_007132345.1. Lineage (GTDB taxonomy): Bacteria > Verrucomicrobiota > Kiritimatiellia > SLOV01 > SLOV01 > SLOV01. Next base: position 9,531 of record SLOV01000282.1, on the reverse strand, counting down.
ATTTTCGAAGAACGCCGCTCCGGCCAGTCGAAGATGAACCGCGCCATCGTGCTGGAAGCGCTCTGGCGCATCTGGCGCATTGCCTACCAATACGGCTTCCGGCGGCGGCCGCGCGCGAAACATCCACTCAGCGTCGGGACGCGGGAACCCTCCCATGGCTGAGCCGCTGCCCATTTCCATCTTGCGGGCGCTGCGCCCGAAGCAGTGGACGAAGAACGCCGTCGTCCTCGCCCCCTTCGTCTTTGCGCTCGGAGACGCCGCGCAGCCGGTCAAATTCGGCCATGTTTGGCTCGCCGCCGCCGCCGCTGCCACGTTCTGCCTGGTCAGCAGCGGCATCTATGTCCTGAACGACATCAAGGATGCCCCCCTCGACCGCGCGCACCCCCAGAAACGGCACCGGCCCATCGCAGCAGGGGCCATCTCGCCGCGGCAGGGCATGGTTCTCTCCGGGCTCTGCCTGATCACCGGGTTGAGCCTCGGCTACTCTTTGCAGACCGACCTGGGTTATACGCTTCTGGCCTATGTAGCCCTGCAGACCGCCTACATCTTCGGCCTCAAGCATATCGCCCTGCTTGACCTCCTGATGATCGCCTCCGGATTCGTCCTGCGAGCCATCGCCGGCGCCGTGGCCATCCCCGTGATGCTCTCCCCCTGGTTGCTCGTCTGCACCTTCCTGCTCGCGCTCTTTCTCGCGCTCTGCAAGCGGCGCCAGGAAAAGGTGGGACAGGCCGGGGCCACCGACACGCGGCCCTCCCTCCTGCACTACGATCGCGTCGTGCTGGACCAACTCATTGCCGTCATCGCCTCCGCCACCCTGGTCAGCTACACCATCTACACCCTTGCCGCCGAAACGCAGGAGAAATTCGGCTCGGCCCGCCTCGGGTTCACCATCCCGTTCGTGGTCTTCGGTCTCTTCCGCTACCTCGACCTGGTCTACCGCGCCGAAAAAGGGGAACGCCCCGAGGAGGTCCTCCTCACCGACCCGCCCCTGCTCCTCTGCGTGGCCCTGTTCGGGGCGACGGTTTTGCTCCTCCTTCTCTGAACGAATCGCGGGCCGAAACGTCGAAAAGCTGGGAGCTTGACGCTACCGAGGCCCCTCCCTAGGCTGGGCCTCCATTTGTCAGGCCCACCTATTCGGACTTCATCAGCATGGCGGAGACAACCCACCCTCATTTCGGCGAATCGCAGGGGCACCCCCCCGGCGAAGATCCCTTTGCCTTCTTCGACCAGCCGGAAGGGCGATTCTATCGGAAGATCGACTGGATCTCCTTCGGGATCACCTTCCTCATCGCGCTCGCGGTGTACACCTATACCACCGCCCCCACGGTGACCCTCGAAGACTCGGGCGAGCTGGTCGTCGCCTCCGACTATCTCGGCGTGCCACACCCCCCCGGCTACCCCATCTGGACCCTCCTCACCTGGTTCTTCCAATGGGTCTTCCATTTCGTCACCTACCACGGTCACCCCAACCCGGCCTGGGCCGTCAACTGGTTCTCCGCCGTCTCCGGGGCGGCGGCCTGCGCCATTCTTGCCCTTCTCGTCAGCCGCTCCGGCGGCGACATGATCCGGCGCATCACCAGCATGGAAGGCGTGCTGAGCTACGACACACAGTCGCTCATCACCTGCGTCGGCGGCATCACCGCAGGCCTGCTGCTGGCCTTCAGTCACGGCATGTGGTCGCAATCGGTCATTGCCGAGGTGTACAGCCTTAACATCTTCTTCGAAATGCTGCTGCTGCTGCTCACCTACCAGTGGCTCTGCCGGCCACGCCATTACCACCTGCTCTACATCATCGGCTACGTCTTCGGCCTCGGCCTCACCAACCACCAGACCCTCATGTTTCTTCTGCCCGGTCTCGGCATCGCGGGCATCCTGCGCCTGCTGCTCCTCGTCGAAGAAGACGAAACCCACGGCTCCCTCTTCGCCAACCTGGTCATGCGCATACCGATCATCCTCGCCTGCGTCGCCCTCGGCGTTTCCTTCTACCTCTACATGCCGGTTTCCTCCGAGCAGAACCCGCCTATGAACTGGGGCTACGCCCGCACACCGGAAGGGTTCCGGCACGCCATCACCCGCGGACAGTACGAGCGGATTCAGCCCGCCCAGATCTTCGCCGACCCCGGCCTCTTCCTCCAACAGCTCGGCACCTATTTCCGCGATCTGCGCCGGCAGTTCACCGCCACACTCGCCTTGTTGGGGATTGTCCCCTTCCTCTTCCTGCACCGCATCGGCCGCCGCGGCATTGCCTGGCTGCTGACCACCCTCGTCTCCTTCTTCTTCCTCAGCATCGTGCTCGTCATCTTCCTGAACCCGAGCCTCGACATTCAAACCCTCTTCATTCAGCGCGTACAATTGATCCAATCGCACGCCGTCTATGCCCTCTGGCTCGGGTACGGTCTCATCTTCACCCTCGCCACCCTCGAAGCCTGGGCGGGCGGCGCCGGTGTCGCCAAGTATGTCGGCCTCGCGCTCACCGTCGCGCTCCCCATCGTGCCCATCTGGCGCAACGCCTTTAACGAGGAGATCGTCACCATCCTCGGCGGCGCCGAACAGCGCAGCCACGACTTCGGCTGGCAGTTCGGCGCCTACCAGCTCCTCGGGGTCGAGGACCTCATCAAAGACATCGAAGAAGGCGATGAGCCCCTCCCGAACCCCGCATACCCGCCGCCCATGGACGAGCGCGCCATCTTCTTCGGCGGCACCGACCCAGGCCGCTTCGTGCCCACCTACATGATCTACTCCGCCAAGGTCCGGCCCGATGTCTACCTCATCACCCAGAACGCCCTCGCCGACAACACCTACATGGCCGTCATGCGCGACCTCTACGGCGCCGAAATCTGGATTCCCAGCCAGGCCGACAGCAACAACGCCTTCCGCAGGTATGTCGAAGATGTCCAGGCCGGCCGCATCCAGGCCGGGGCCGACGTCGAGGTGCGGGACGGACGCGTGAGCGTCCAGGGCGTCGGCGGCGTCATGGCCATCAACGGCATCCTCGCCCGCGACATCTTCGAGAACAACAAACACAGGCACTCCTTCTATGTGGAAGAGAGCTATGTCATCCCCTGGATGTACCCCCACCTCAGCCCGCACGGGCTCATCATGAAGATCAACCCCGAACCCCTGCCCCGGCTCACCGACGAAATGGTGCGCAACGACATGGAGTTCTGGGATTGGTATAGCCGTCGCCTCCTCAACAACCCCAGGTTCCGCCGCGACGTCGTGGCCCGCAAGACCTTCAGCAAACTGCGCAGCGCCATCGGCGGTCTCTACGTCTACCGCCGCCTCTTTCCAGAGGCCGAACAGGCCCTCCAGGAAGCCGTCGACCTCTACGACCTCAGCCCGGAAGCCAACTTCCGCCTCGCCGATGTCTACATGCAGCAGGGCAAAGTCAACAAGGCCATCGAGTTGATCGAAGCCTTCCTCGAAAAGGATCCCCGCAACGAGAATGTGCAACGCTACCTCGAACAGATCCGGGGCAGGGTCAGAACCGATACGCGGCGCATCGCGCTCGAAGCCAAAATGCACGAGGGCATCGACATCAACGAGATTCTCGAATTGATGCAGATCTATCGCGACCTCAACCAGATCGGAGAGATGGAAGCCATTGGCCGACAAATCATCTCCGACCCCCGCATTCCCCCCGAGGCCTCCTTCGCCGTCGCCGCGATGTCCGCTCAGGTGGGTCGCATGGGCCTCGCCAACAATGCGATGCGTGTCTATACCGATCAGGCCCCTGAGGACCCGCGCGGTTGGATCGAACTCGCCGCCTTACAAGTCGCAGCGCGCCAGAATGCGGAGGCGCTCGAATCGATTGCCCAGGCGGTTCGCACCGGTGGCGACGAAGTCCGCAACCATTTGCGTCAGGACCAACGATTCGAAGCCATTCGTAACGAACCCGCCTTCCGCGAGCATGTCCCCCAGGCCGCCATGCCCAGCTTCCGCTTCTGATCGCAACGCCCACGCCGCCCCCCCGCGACCTCGCGCCAGCAGACCCCCGCGACCTCGTGCCAGCAGACCCCCGCGACCTTGTGTCGTCTCTCGAATGCAGACCCCCGCGACCTTGTGTCGCGGGTGAATCAGATCAGCAAGAATCGTCAGGGTTTTGGTTTCCTCTCCCCACCAAAACCTCTACCATAAGTCGATGAAAGCCGCTCCCATCATGGCCTCGGCCCCCGGCAGCCTCATGCTCCTCGGCGAGCACGCCGTGCTGCATGGCCAACCCGCCATCGCCTGCGCCGTCGACGCGCGCATGCAGGTGCGCCTCCAGCCCCTCGACGAGCCCCGCCTCGAAATCCACAGCGCGCTCGGCCAATACAACGCCCCCCTCGACACCCTGCCCCCTCACGATCCGCTACGCTTCCCCCTCGCCGCCGTACGCCTCCACGCCGCCGCCCTGCCTCACGGCCTGCGCCTCGAGATCCACTCCTCCTTCTCCCACACCGTCGGCCTCGCCTCCTCGGCCGCCGTCACCGTCGCCACCATCGGCGCCTTGCACGCCTTCATGGGCCATCGGCCCGACCCACAACGCGTGCTGCTCGACGCCGTTCAGGTCATTCGCCGCGTTCAGGGCATCGGCTCCGGTACCGACGCCGCCGCCGCCGTCTACGGAGGAACCGTTTTCTATCACGCGGACCCGCCCACTGCCCGGCCCCTCCTGGCCACGCCCCCCATCACCGTCGTCTATTCAGGACAGAAGACCCCCACCGTCGAAGTCGTCCGCCAGCTCGACGCACGACGCGCCACCGACCCTGACCGGTTCGCGCGCCTCTTCACCGCCATCGGCAACAGTGTCCAGGAGGCCGCCGCCGCGATCGCCGCCGACGACCAGGCCCAGCTCGGCGCCATCCTCGATCAGAACCACGCATGGATGCAGGAAATGGGCCTGAGCACCCCGGCGCTCGATGAAATCACCGCCTTTCTGCGCGCCCAGCCCGGCATTCACGGCGCCAAGATCTCCGGCTCCGGCCTCGGCGATTGCGCCCTTGGCCTCGGCACCGCCGACTGCTCACAACTCCCTTACGAAACCATCCCCGTCACCGTCTCAGAACAAGGACTGGAAGTGCTGCCATGAACCGATACGAAACCATTCGTTTTCTTTTGCATGAACGGCCCGAAACCCGCACGGAGAGCGCCGAGGCCTTCGCCCCTGCCAACATCGCCCTCTGCAAATACTGGGGAAAACGCGATCCCGAACTCAACCTGCCCGCCACCGGCAGCCTCTCCATTTCGCTCGGCCATCTCGGCGCCACCACACGCGTATCGTTGCGCGAAGGCGCCGACGAAATCTTCCTCAATGGCGAACCGCTACCCGACGCAACCCCCTTTCATCAACGGCTTGTCGAGTTTCTGAACCCCTTCCGGCCCGAAGCAGACGCGGGCTTCCGGGTGGACACCCACAATAACCTTCCGACCGCGGCGGGCTTCGCGACTTCTGCCGCAGGGTTTGCCGCGCTCGTGCTTGCCCTCGACCGCCTCATGGGCTGGGGCCTCGACGCGCGAACCCTCTCCATTCTCGCGCGTATGGGCAGCGGCAGCGCCTGCCGCTCCCTCTTCCACGGTTTTGTAGAGTGGCACATCGGCAAACGCGAAGACGGCATGGACTCCTACGCGGAGCCTCTTCCCGAAACATGGCCCGCGCTGCGTATGGCGACACTCACCGTTTCCAATGCGGCCAAGCCGGTCGGCTCCACGGAAGGTATGAACCGAACACGCGACACCTCCGTGCTTTATCGCGCCTGGCCCGACAAAGTAGCGGCTGATTTGCAGGCACTCCGCACCGCGATTCACACCCAGGACTTCGAGTTACTGGGCCGGGCCGCCGAGAGCAATGCCATGAGCCTGCACGCCACCATGCTCGGCGCCTGGCCGCCGCTCTGCTACTGGCAGCCGGAGTCCCTCGCCGCCATGCACAAGGTCTGGGCGTTGAGGGCCGCGGGCGTACCGCTCTACTTCACCATGGACGCCGGCCCGAACCTCAAGCTCCTCTTCCTCCAGGAAGAGCAAGCCATGGTATGCGGCCACTTCCCCGGCGCCGACGTCATCGCCCCCTTCGACCACGCGTAAGGGCAGCACTCGATCGAACACTTTGTGCCAGAGCGCATGGTCTGGCTCTCACCGACTCTCTTCGTCCGTTGGACTACGACTCGTCCGGACGGACCGCAGGGAGTCCAACAGGACAATCCGTAGGTCACTATGGCATATTCATCTCAACGCTGCGCTACGCTGGCGGCGCGCAGGGGAAGGTGATCTGCACTTGCACACCGCCCTCTTCGCCGGGAACCGGCGAGTCGAGACGGATCGCCCCGCCATGCGCCTCGGCAGCCAGCTTGCAGAAGGTGAGGCCCAACCCGGTTGAAGGAATCTTCTTCAAATCGTCGGGCGGCGGCCCCGTGACAAACGCAATGAAGAGGTCGCGCTGTAACGCAGGCGATATCGGCTTGCCCTCGTTGCACACGATCACCTGCAGCCGATCCGCCCCTTCCACCTTTGCCTGTACCACCACGGTGCTCCCCTGCACGGCATACTTGATGGCGTTCCAGATGAGGTTGTCCATGATGCGCGCAAAGACATCGCTGTCCACCAGCGCACAGGTGCCCGGCTCAATCCTGCTCTCCAGCGCCAGGGCCAGCCCGGTGCGGGCCGCGGCCACCTGATAATCGGCCAGCGTGCGCTGCAAGAGGGCGTGCACATCAGTGGACTCGACCTTGAGTTGCATCCGCCCCTCCTGCATGCGCCGGATGTCGAGCAGGGCATTGATCTGCGTCATGAGCCGGTTGGAACTCGTGGAGACGATCTCGGGAAAGTCCTGGGTCCAGAACCGTACGTCGGCCAGGTCCTCCGCATCGCTCTCGCCGCGCATGGAGAGCGACATGGTGATCGGGGCCAGGGTGTTCTTCAGGTCGTGCACCAACATATCGGTGAACAACTGTTTGGCGCGGTCGAGCGACTCGATGTAACCGCGGCGGGCGCGTTCTTCGCTCCAGTAAGCCGCGCTCAACGCAGAGGACGAAAGGAAGATCGCACCGACCGGGCCGACCAGCGGCAGCACGATTTGCGCTTGCAGCGCAGCCAGACACATGAGCAACCCATAAACGGCGAGCAGACCGACCACCACACCGGCCATGCGCCACGGTTTGCTATGCCGCAGGCCGGCAGGATAAAGCGCCAACAGGAAGATCAGCAGAAACACCAACCAGCCGGGAGGCAATTCGATGCGCATGCCCTGCAAGAGGTTCTGCAACGCCATGGCATGCAGCATCACCCCGGGTGTTGCGGTGTGCAGCGGCGTCACGGCATGGTCGTGCAGGCCATAGGCCGTTGCCCCGATAAGCACGATCTTGTTCTCGAACGCCTCACGCGGCACGACCGGTTCGCGGCCCTGCCCTTCGGCGTTGAAGGAGTCGATGACATCAACTGCACTGTAAACCGGGTAGGGCGCGGCGACGGGCAGAAACGGAAAGGACCCGTCTTTCTCGAGTCGCAAGGTATGCTTGCCGACATGCAGCACGCGGTCCGTGCCCCACCGGATCTCCTCGCAGGGCACATCGGCAAAGAGGCTCAAGGCCGAGAGGGCAAAGGACGGATAGGCGCGGCCCTCCTTGCCGACAAGGGCCTGGTAGCGGCGCACAGCACCATCGCTATCGCGACGCACATTGACGTCGCCAACGCTCCGGCAAGCGCCGAGCAGGTCGTCGAAGGGCAGAATAACACTGGAAAACGTCGGCAACGCAGAGGCATCGCCTTCGAGCCGGATCGACATGCGCTTCAAGTCTTCGGCAGGCGGTGCGTCGCCGGGCGCATCGTGGAAATGCGCGGCAAAGAGCATACGCGAACCGTGCTGCTGCACGGTCCGGACCAGGATCGGATCGCCGGTTTCCCGATACTGCCACTGCCGCTCGGAGAGGAGCAGGTCCATGCCGATGACCGCCGCGCCGGAACAGTATTCGATGAGTGGGGCATGCAGCATGCGCGGCCAGGGCCAGCTTCCCACCACCGGCTCCATGCGGGCCAGGCTCTCCTCGTCGTAGGCCACGATGACGATTTCCTCGGCGGGTTGCTGCGTTCTCCCCGCCATCCGCGCCATCAGGTCATAAGCGCGCTGATCCACCGCGCGCATCAACGGCAGGTGGGCCAGGGCCGCGGCGGCGAGGGCCATAAAGGCGGCGATGGAAAAGCGCGCCCCCGCACCCGTATAGCTCGGCAGGAACCCTGTCCGGCCACGCAGTGGCGCCGACGCGGTCGCTGCCTCCTGTTTGCGCTCTTCTGTCTTACTCAACGGGGAACCTTGGTCATGGCGTCTTCGAGAACGGTTCGAAGACTCACCTTCTGCAGGGAAATACATTCGACCGGACAGACATCCGCACAGGCGCCGCAGCGGATGCACTGGTTCTGATCGATGTAGAGCATGTTGTAGTCGCGGGTGCCGGTCGAAGGCGTATAGCCAACAATGCGGTCCGTCTCGTCGAAATTCAACGCGGCAACTTTGACGATGCACCCCTCGACCGGCTTCACCTTGAGGCAACGGTCGCAGTAGATGCAGAGGTCGTTATCGATCTCGAACTTGTAGTGGCAGAGATAGCAGCGGCGTGCCTCTTCGCAGGCGGCTTGTTCTTCATAACCAGTCTCCACCTCGGCGTGCAGGTCGCGCTGGTCGGGAGCGAGCACAGGCATCGGCTGCCGTGGAATCTCGTCCATCTCGCGCGTGCGCCCGGTCTCCTCGGCGTCTTCGATGTGGACCACTTCACGAAGCCGCTCGGCGCCCATCAGAGCGCGGTCGATCTGGCGGGCGCACCGCTTGGCATGGCCGATGGCGTCGATCAGCGAGACGGCGCCGGTGACGAAGTCGCCGGCGGCGAAAAGGCGGCCGGCCAGCTCTTCCCCGAAGGTGGCTCGGGGCTTTCGCTGGTCGTCGAGGACGAGGTCGGCGAGATCGGCATCGATCCAGGCGATGTCCTGCTGCTGGCCGGTGGCGAGCAGGACCATGTCGGCTTCCAGCACATAGTCCGAGCCGGGCTTGGCAACGGGGCGGCGCCGCCCACTTTCGTCCGGTTCGCCCAGCGTCGCTTCCGCGAAGCGAACCCCGCGCACGCGGCCTTCCTCGCCGACAAAGCCGAGCGGCAGGGCCAGGGGCCGGAAAGCGATGCCCTCCTCTCCCATCTCCTCAACCTCGTGCCCGGAGATGTACATCTCGGCGGCAGAACGGCGATAGCAGAGCGTGACCTCTTTCGCGCCGAGCCGGCGCGCGGAACGTGCGCAGTCGACCGCCGTGAAGCCGCCGCCGATCACGATCACCTTCTCGCCCACAGCGACGGACGCTCCGTGGTTCACTTCCATGAGGAACTGCAAGCCGTGGCGCACGCCCTGCAGGTCGACTTCCGGAAGTTCCGGCAGAGTGGGATGCAGGGTGCCCGGCGAAAGAACCACCGCGTCGTATTCCGAAAGCAGGCTGCCGAGCGTAAACGCCTCGCCAATACGGACGCCGCACCGGATCTCCACGCCCTGGAGCCGGATCTGCTCCACCTCACGCTGTAC
>SLOV01000194.1 GCA_007132345.1 Kiritimatiellia bacterium | reverse complement strand
CCTCTGTCCATGTGGGTCGGTTTGTGTGGTCGTGGAAAATAAGCACCCAGGGGGACAGGGGATCGACCCGATAGTGGACCTTGAGTTCGTTCTGATCCGCGCCCCACATCTCCTGTCCGTACCAGAAGGACAACCGGGGCTGATACAACCCCGACAGGTCCAGCACCGGGGTGATCAGTTTACCGGCACCCGGTTGCGCCGTACCCACGAACCGTGCGTTCCACTCTCCTTCATACGGAGAGGCAAGATGGTTGCCGCCACCCGAGCCTGCGCCGGCAGCGAAGACCCAGCGATACGCGCCGGTAACGGTCCATCCCCTACGAGTAACGGAATCGTCCTCGAAGGTCTCGGTCCAGGGAAACGAGGACCATTCCATCAGCGTCGTGGCGACGGCAGCGGCTCCGGAGGAGTAGTTCCGGGCCGCATCATAAGAAAAGGCGCGGTAGCGCCAGGTGGTGAAGGCAGATAGCCCCGTGTGTGAGAAGGCGCTGCCCGGCCCGTAGCCGAGCACGGTGCCGCCCCCGGGAAGGATGGCGCCCGGATCGTATATCACCCCATTGACGGGGGTTCCGAAGACCCCGTCGGATGACGCCACGAGCATCACGCTGTTCTGGTTGGGGTTCTTGCTCCAGCTCAGCCTGATCCGGGTGGACGATTCGGGCTGTGCGGCGAGAAAGGGGTTGAGTACGCCACCCGTCTCCGGGGGGAGATCCCGCAGGGTCGGACGATAACCGGCCACGATGTGCTTGGTGTTTCGGATCGTTAACGCATTGTCGCCATCGCTGTAATCCCCGATCACGACCCCCGGAGAGCCGATGGTGATTGCCGGGCTTGAGAAATAGGGGATCCGGGTTGAGATGACTCCTCCGCCGAGCTCAGGCGGATACCCCCACGTGTAGGCCATGATGGTGTTGTACCAGCGATCCACATGCTGGAACCTCCAGCCTGCGGAATAATCGAAAAGCTGCGGCCCCTGCCCCGGCCAGCGCTGCCTCTTATGGTGCCCCGCGCCCAGCTTGTGCCCGACCTCGTGAATGTGGATGTAGTCCCGGTAGTAGTAGATCTCGGACACGGAGAAGCCCCACTCTGGAACGCCCTCTGGGTGATGAACGCTGCGATAGGCCCATGCGAGGCCGGCGAAACCCGACCCGTTAGGCGTGTGGTTGTCGTGATTGACGAGTAGTGTGACCAGGTCGGCGCCCAGCTCGTCGCGCAAGGCATGCACCTCGTCCATGAAAGGGCTGCACTGGTGGGTCACGCCCCACTTATCCGTACATTCCCCGATAAAGGTCAACCTATCATGATCGGTATACAGGTTGCCGGATTCGATGTAGTCAACTTCGTGCGCTCCCACCAGATGCAGGGTTACACCCGTCAGGCTGTTGTCCATCGCCGTTTGCCCGTCGGCCATGACCAGGTTCACCGCGTTCTCGATGCTCGTGGCGTTGGCCTCCGCCCACGCGGCCGCCGCGGGGGTGTAGACCACGAGCACGTCGATGACCGCGGGGTCGCCGGGTCCCGATAGGGGCGGATCCATGAGCGGTTGCACAGGAGCGTCAAAGGCCCGTGTCTGCCTATCGCCTTCTGTCCTCCCTGTCATCCGCGGCGGCGAGCGCGGCGCGGGCAACCGCGGCTGGGGCTTCTCGTCGAGGGCAATCTCATACATCACGTGCTCGGCCCGCTCGTGGTCATAGGCAATGTAGTACTCCCGGTTCTGCCGGGGCAGCCGGAGCGAAGCGAGAGAAAGCCCTTCTTTTGTAGACATCACGAAGTGGCCCAGTTCGCATTCCTCCGCGCGGCCGCGCAGCAGGGCGATTCCACCGCGCTCCTCCACGACATCAAGCAGCACACGATGCTGCCTGCCTTCGAAGTCCGGCACAGCCAGCACGGTGCCCCGGGCCGCGGCCGAGCGGTCCGACACCGCGGGATTGAAACTCACCGGTGCGCTTCGCTTGGCCAGCACGGCCGCTGCTTTGGCGGGCGCGGGTCCATCCGGCCGAACCGGCGGCGCAGCCGATATCCCCGCAGGGACGGCGTGGATGGACAGGAGTTGAACAACGTCATCCGCCATTGCGACCCCACACAGCGGCGCAAGCAAGAGTAGGACGGTGATGGCGCCAAGGCCGAACCGGCGGCACGATTCGAAGCGGACGCAGCCTCGCAGCATAAACGGGCTCATCTTCTTCTCCCTGACCGCACGGAGAATCGGCCGTCCGTTCGACCCGCTTACGCTACAACCCATCACTCGGCCGGAAAGGCACGATGTCGATGCAGTCTTTTCTATCGCGTTGTTGTGGTCAGGCAATCGCCTCACAGACGGCTAAAGAGAACCATCCGTAAAAGCCAATCTGAAGCCGCGTTTGCCTACTGCAAATGCTAGCCAATCCACCTGGCCGAGGTCAAGAACAGTAGCGCTCACGCTGGCGGTAGTCCCTCCATCTCCTTGGCTTCTCACTCACCACCCTTACTCGCATACCCCTACTCGCATACCCTTACTCACCACCCCTACTCGCATACCCTTACTCACCACCCTTACTCACCACCCCTACTCGCATACCCTTACTCACCACCCTTACTCACCACCCTTACTCGCATGCCCTTACTCGCATACCCTTACTCACCACCCTTACTCACCACCCTTACTCGGATACACCTACTCGGACACCCCTGCTCGCCGGCCCGTAAGACGGCCTCACATCCGAATGGCACTAAATACGGTCTACATGTCATGACGCCCGGGATGTTCCTGCGCAGATCAATGAATGAATGAATGAAGGTTGGCGATGAATCGGAGCCGGATCGGGATGGCGCCATTCTTATCGGGGATCCATATTCCCGCGCGTCAGTTCCTCCCAGAATGCGCGTGGGGCCAGAATCGTTGTTCTTTCAATGTGGCCCAAGTCCTGCAACTCCTTGTCTCCCGTAACAAGAAAATCCGCCCCCGATGCGATGGATGCCGCCAGAATGCCCAGGTCGTCTTTGTCCGTCAGGCCGACCTCCGGAACAGATCGCACCTTGACGGTAATGCTCTCCTGTTGGATGAGCCGCAAGAACTCATTGATCAGCCAAGTGGCGACGCCGAACTTCGTACTGAGGACACGCCTCAGCTCATCGGTGATCTGTTTACAGATGACCAACTCATGGTTCACCAGAACCTCACGAAGCACGTCTGCACACAACCCACGCGTGGCAACGGCGCTCGCCAGGACGTTCGTGTCCAGCACAACCTTCATGAGACATCGGAAAACACATCTTCGTCTGTCAGGTACCCGCGTGCTTCCGCAAACGGCATCATTTTTCGGCGCAGGGCGTCGAATTGACTGATCCGGAGTTGACGGCGCAACGCATCCCGCGCGACCTCGCTGCGGCTGCTGCGGGATTGCCGGGCTGCCTTCGTCAGGAGTTTGTCCAGATCGTCATCCAACCGAATGGTGAGCGTAGAAGTTTTCATGTCCGACAACGTATTACATTCGCTGTTTTCCGTCAACCGCCTGACTGCGACTGAGATCGAAAACAGTGATCCCGTTCCGGCTCCGGTACCGCCAGCGGAGGGCGGTCAAGAGCGGATCCGCTCCGTGAACAATACAGCACCGCCCCTCCTTCTTCGCTTCCTCTGCGCCCCTGCGCCTCCGCGCCTCTGCGCTGAATCCCGCCGCCTCTTCTCACGCAAAGACGCAGAGGCGCAGAGACGCGATGGACCTTCTTAGGGACACACCATCTATTTGTTCGACATCAAGCAGCACACGATGCTGCCTGCCTTCGAAGTCCGGCACAGCCAGCACGGTGCCCCGGGCCGCGGCCGAGCGGTCCGACACCGCGGGATTGAAGCTCACCGCTGCGCTTCGCTTGGCCAGCACGGCCGCTGCTTTGGCGGGCGCGGGTCCATCCGGGCGAACCGCCAGCGCAGCCGATATCCCCGCAGGGACGGCGTGGATGGACAGGAGTTGAACAACGTCATCCGCCATTGCGACCCCACACAGCGGCGCAAGCAAGAGTAGGACGGTGATGGCGCCAAGGCCAAAGCGGCGGCACAATCCGAAGCGGACGCAGCCTCGCAGCATAAACGGGCTCATCTTCTTCTCCCTGACCGCACGGAGAATCGGCCGTCCGTTCGACCCGCTGACGCTACAACCCATCATTCGGCCGGAAAGGCACGATGTCGATGCGGTCTTTTCTATTGCGTTATTGTAGTGTTGATAATGGCCACACGCCCGAAACGCATGGAGCGGGTGTGATCCTCTTCGTCTTCGAACCGCACGCGCTGCCAGACCTGATCCAGATCTTCCACCGCAACGATGTGCCCTGCCGTATGCCATTCCATCAGGTCGTCGCTGAACTGGATGAGGTACGTGATGCCAGGGTCCAGAAGCGGATTCCGGCGGATGAACTCGCCCATCAATTGGCCTGTCGCGGTGTCGACCCACATCACGGGGAGTCCATAGTGGCCGCCCAGCCCCATCGATTCGGACGGCTCGCCCACCCTCATATTGAAGGCGTATTTCACGATGTTTTCCACACCATCCACATCCTTCGCCGCAAGGTCAGCGGCACCGTTGGCTTCGATGGTGCCGTAGTTGTCGAGCAACCACGCCTGGAGTTGGGAGTAGGTGGAGGCAAAAGCCGTCCAGGTGTAAAGGGAGTGGCCGCCTGCATTGACCGCTTTGACCCGATAGCCGTAATGGCGCGAAGGCAATGCCGTGTCGTCCGAATAGAACGAATAGGCGGAAGAGACCGTCGCCAGCGGGGCCCAGTCTGATCCTGTATCCCGGCGTTCAATCACGTACTGAGAGGCGCCGGGAGAAGGCCACCACATGATGCCGACCCGAACATCGGAAATGGGCACGGCAAAGAGGTAGAGCGGGGTTGCCGGCGCATCGGGTCGCTCGGAGAGCAGGGCCATATCGTCCAGCGCCCACACATCGTAACCCGCGCCACTATGTTGTACCTGGCGCCAGCGGAAACGGGTCTGCGGGCTCTTCGCCTCGGATGGAATGGGAAGCGTCACATATGTCCACTGGCGCATGGCCGGGTAGACAGTGTTCATCTGCCCGAGTTGATGCCAGTTCAGTCCGTCGAAGCTGTACTCCACGACCACGTGTTCGCCCGGCTCCGAATTGTTCCAGGCGGGTCCGTCCACGGCCTCGTTGCCAGCACGCATCATGAAGGACAATTCTATGGCTCGAGTCGTGTCCACCGGGATGGTGGTTGCCGAGCGCGCAAAACCGCCATCGAAGAAAAGTGCTTTCCCATCCCAGAAACCAGTATCGCCTTCCGCGGTGGCGCCGCCGACGATGCCGTCCCAGACCATCGGATCAAGATCCGGATCGAAATCGTCCTCCAAAAGGAAGACGTACTCGGTTGCCTTGATGCAGCTCTCGCTGCTGGGGCCGGAAGCGCCGACGTCATTGAGCGCATAGACCCGATAACAGTAGGTCACACCCTCGACGACGTCCGTGTCGCTGTAGAGGGTGACGTGGGCAGGGAGATCCGCGATAAGGTCCCATGTCCCTTCCTCTTGCACCCGGCGTTCCACCTGGTAACGGGTATGACCGGTCACGCTCGCCCAACTGACTTCGATTTCCTGTGGGGATCGCGCCATGGTCAGGAGAAACGCTGGCGCATCGGGGGGTTGTGGGCCGGGCACCGTGACGTTGCGCGTTTGGGAGTAGGGCGAAGGCACGCCATTGTTTACCGCCTTAACCCGGTAGTGATAGGTCGTGTAGGCCTCGACATCGGTATCGACATAGAACGTCGTGGAGAAAGGCACATGAGGCGCGATTTCCGTCCAGTCCCCTGCCACCGCCTCTCTTCGTTCAACCACATAGTGCGTGCCCACATTCGACGCGGTCCATTGCAGGGTCACGTTGGTCTGTGTGGCCAGTGGCATCTGCAGGACCGGCGCGGTGGGAATCTGCGGCGTGGTGGTGGCCGTGACCACCTCGCTCCAGATCGATGGGTAAGCCGGGCTGTCGGCTTTGATGCGGAACTCATAGGCGGTTTCCGGCGTGAGGCCTGATACCGTATTCGATGAGACATTGTGCGCGACGGTGGCGGCATTAATCCAATCCCCGTCATTCAAAGCGCGGTATTGCACGGTGAACGTTACGGCCAGCGAGTCGTAGGTCCAGCCCAGCGTCACGGCATTGGCGGAAATCTCGATGGCCTCCAGGCCGGGCGCCGGTAGGACAAGGTCTGTGCCCAGCTCATAGAAACGCAGCGCCGAGCCGACCTGCACGATGAGTTTGTCCGTGGTGGAATTGTAAGCACTGACCTGGGTGCTCACGGGCATAGAGAGCACCTCTTGTCTCAGCACCGTGTCATACACCGCCTGTTCGCCGAACGCCAGGCGGCCATCGGGTGATGTCGAGTAGACAAGCACGTTGATATCCCACAAATTGGTCAGTTCAGGGTCGTACATCGCCCCGTTATAGAAAATGCGCTGGCTGTCTTCGGAAACCACGACCACTCGCGATCCGAAATGCGAGACATTGGGATGGCGCGCGCTGCCAAGGTGAACAAACGTGTCGCCTAACAGGTCGTACTTGTGCAGCGAGGCGTTCGAAATATTGCTGTCCCCGTGATAATAATAGCGACCGGTCCCGTCGGTTTGGCCTCCGCCCTGGCGCGCTCCCGTCCCCGCAATCATTGTACCCGACACGGTATCAAACAGAGAGATACTGATCCATTGGTCTTGTTCTTCGATCACAAGACGGCCCGGCGCGCCAGGCGAAATCCGGTAGACGTCGCCCGAGGTGTACCCCATGCCTGCCCATGACGAGAATGGGTAGGTCTGGACGACTTCGAATGTGTTCATGTCCACGGCGCGCAGGGCGCCCTGCGTCCAGTTCGCTACGTAGATCCGCTGATCTCCGTGGTGCACGGCCAGGTCGGTCACGGAGGATCCGACGTAGACAACGCGTTCGATGCTTTCCGTTTCCGAATTGATCTCGAGGAGATAGGCGCGTAGCGGAGAGCCTCCCGTATTCTCGCTGATGGCGTAGACCATCGCCGATGTCGGATCCGACTTCAGAATCGTGAGCTGAAGAGGTTGCACCGTTAAGGTAACGGGCAGGGCCATGCTTTCCGATGCGGCATCCGTCAGTTGGATCTCCGCCGTATGCACACCAACCGGCAGGACCGAAGCATCCAGAATGACCTCCACTGTGCCTGGCGTGACGCCGCTCTCAGAAGCAAAAGAGATCCATGGCGCGGCGGCCGAGGCGGACCAGTCTATTCCCGGATGAACGGCATCCAACTCTATCGGCACACGCAGATCGGCATGACCCTGAACGGTTGCCGCTTCAATGGCGGTCAGGCTCGTAGAGAAGATTGAGACGGTGAAGCTGTAGACGGCACCCACATCCACGCCGGCATCCGTCACGAAGTCGATGCGCCAGTAATACGTGACCCCCGGTGTGAAGGGCTGGTCCAGAGCGAACGACGGCGTGTGTACAACCCCTTGGAAGTGCGGCGAGGTGGGGTCGGCGTCGGAGACGTCTTCGTCACCCAGATAGACGTGATAAGCGACCGCCCCAGGCACCGGTTCCCAGGCCAGCGAGGAGGGCGGCAGAACGAACGCGCCGTCCTCCGGCGATAGGCTGCGCCCCAGAATCGTCGGGCCGATCTTCTCGATCAGATTGATAAACCGGATTTGCTTCGCGGTGGTATCGAAATAGGCGAGGCGCGCGTAGTCGTGGGTGACGGTTTGCGCCCGCGCTGAGACGGGCAAATCGTACAGTCGATTCCCCGTCTTCACTTCGAAGATCGCGGACTCCGTCACCGCGATTTCGCCACCGGGACTGATGGCATAGACCGGTGTGGGAAAGGCGTGTTCCTCGGTGATCACCGAATCCCCCGCGACGGCGAGTTCCTTAATAAACACCAGGGCGTCATCGTTGCTGATAAGAACTGGCGTATCCGTGGGGTCGCGGCGCAGCCTTGTAGGCCACGTCGAGTTGGTCTTCTCAACAAAGGTCAGTGTGCCATTTGTGGCGACCGAAAACCGGGAGATAAAGGAACCTACCCAGCCCCCAAATTGCGCCCAGCCATAGAAGCGGGTCATGTCGTGCGACAAGGCGAAATCCCCAAACCCATAGCCGCCGCCGCCTTCGATATAGACCGTCTGGATCACCGATCCGCTGCTCCGCTCCATCACGCGAACAGCGGGTGCCCAGGCGGAATCAGAGTAGTAGATCGTGTTACCGGGGCCGACGGCAATATTCGCAGCGCCGCCATGCGAATGGACGCCGTACTCTGGAAGCGATATCGTCTCGGCAACGGCGTGCTCAACCAAATCGATGACGGATATCGTCTCCGATACCCTGTTGATCACCAGCAACTCTGTACCGTCGGGCGTCACAACCAGATCGGTTGGCATCCGCCCCACCGTGATACTGCCAATAGGGGTGTCATGGACAGGTTCGTGGATGACCACCGCTCCCTGCAAATCGCCGTTACGATGCACGCCATACACGCGCGACCGGAAAGGATCATCTACGAGCCGGGTCACATCTGGCGCCGCGAGCGAACCCTGCACGAAGAGCGTAGCCGTCTCCTCGCCTTGCGAAGCGGTGAGGGTGGCAGTGTGCGAGGAAGTAATCAGGTTCGAGGTCGCAAACGACAAGGTCACCACGCCTGTGCTCGTGTCCAGCACGGGGGTTACCCATGTTGCATCGCTGTCGACTTGAACCGACGCGAAATCCGGATCGGGCTCCGTCGAATTCAACGCAATCCGCAAGGGAACATGGTTATAGCCCGGCACCAGCGAGACGTCGACTTGATGTGTTTCAAACGAGATCGTTTGCGCCGACAATTCAAACGCCATCAACAGGCCCATGAGCCCATACGCGCCGAACAAGAAGAGGCGTGCCCCACGATTTTCCGGGCAGAGCCGCTTGCGTTGATCCCGACGAGCTGAACAAAAACGGCATCGGTTTGCGGGTCGCATGGGAACCTCCTAATCACAACTTGGAACGAAATAGGATCAACATGCCAACAATAACGCATTGACCCCTGCGGCTGCAATGAAAATGAGAAAATGCGGCTAAAGGGACGAAAAGCACCTACCTCCGCACTAGAGGTTTTTTAGGGACACACCATCCATTTGTCCGTCGCCTGCTGGGTAGAATCGAGGCGAAACAGAGGCGAAACAGGGCAGCAATTCCCATTATGGCCCTTGCCGCCTGAAGGCGGGACTACAAACGGGCGAAGACCCCGCGAAAAACCATTCGCAGTACCTGCATCGGCAGGCCCGAAGAACCCCTTCCAGGCTATAATGAGAATTGCTGCAGAACAGGGCCTTGACTGCCGCGATGCAGCAATGCATCTTTGCAGCATGACAACGGTCCCCATGACAAAACGCGGAACGATCACGATCCCTCCAGAAATCCGCCGGAACCTAGGCCTGGACCACATGGCCAACCCCCTCCTGATTCTTGAGGAAAGAGACGGAGGCCTATTCCTGCAGCCTGCGTCCGCCGTTCCCGTCAGGAACATCCCGCGGGAGACCATCGAAGCTTGGATTCGAGAAGATGAGGTCGACTTGCAGACCCTCCAAGCCGAGAAGCAAGATTGAAGCTCTTTCTCGATACGAGCGTTCTCTTGGCCGCTTCTGGTTCCGAAAAGGGGGCTTCACGCCTACTCCTTCTATCGGCTGCGTCTAAGGGATGGCAGGCGCTCAGTTCGCCTTACTGCCTTGCGGAAGTGGAGAAGAACGTCGCCAGGATTGGGGCCGCTGCGCAGCAGGCTTGGCGTCGAGACCTACGCGGCAAACTCACCCTGGTTCATGACTGTGTTGTGCTGGACAGACCCCTCACCTTCGACGCCATGAAGGACAAGCCGGTTCTCATTACGGCCCTCGCCGCGGAATGTGATGTCTTGTTGACGCTGGACCGCAGCGACTTCGGCGTCCTCTTCGAGCGCGGCGTTTACGGTCTACATGTCATGACGCCAGGGATGTTCCTTCGCAGATCAATGAATGAAGGTTGGCGATGAACCGGTAGGCGCCGATCCGAAAGTCGCAATCCAATGCCCGATCAATCTGGATTCGGGTGCCTTGTGCTCCAGGCACCATGCTGCTAAGATCATGATGCCATGAATGAGTTGAACCAAATCTCGGCGGACGTCCCCTCCTCTGTGCGAGAGCAGATCGAGTCTCTTTGGGAGAAGAGTAAGGCACAGTGCGCCTGGTTCGTTCGTCCAGATTATCAACCCAAAACAAAAGCTGACCTGTTACATTGCCTGGGTCTCCTTATGCGACACGGGAACCGCGAAACCTATGTAATGGCAAGAAGACTCAAGAAATGCCTCTAACGGAATTTCAGCGGGCCATATGCCGCATCCTGGCGGCGAAGCGGGTCGAGATGGGAGATGCTTATGTCGCGGGCGGTGCCGCGTTGAACGAGTCCCTCCAGGCCCCGAGAGTATCTCGCGATGTTGATCTCTTTCATGACACCCGTGAAGCAGTTCTCGTTACCTCGTCTGCGGATCGAGCCTTGTTGGCGGAGGCCGGGCACGAGGTCCGCGTCCTCCGCGATTTTCCTTCGTTCGTTGAAGCAGAGATCCATCGCGGATCAGAGTCTGTCATCCTTCAGTGGGTTCAGGACAGCGCATTCCGATTCTTTCCCTTAATTCATCACCCCGATTTCGGCTTGGTCCTTCATCCCCTCGATTTGGCGATCAATAAAGTCCTTGCGCTGATCGGTCGCATTGAAATCCGCGACTGGGTTGATGTCATCTCCTGCCATACAAGACTGCAACCATTTGGCTGTCTGGTCTGGGCCGCCGTCGGAAAGGACCCAGGGTTGAATCCGCAGTTCATTCTGGATCAGGCTGCTCGGTCCACACACTATTCAAAAGACGAATACGCTTTGCTGGACTTCGCGGGCGCACCGCCGGACCCTGCTGCGTTGAAGAGTTCATGGCACACGATGTTGCGGGAGGGCGCCGAGATCGTGGAACTCTTGCCGGAAAGCCATCTCGGCTGCTGCGTTTTGGGGGCCGACGGCAGCCCATTTAACGGATCCCCTGGAGAATTGGCTGCATTGCTGCAAAGGGACGAAATTCATTTCCATCCCGGCAGCATTCGAGGAGCATGGCCCATCATAAAGCTCTGATTTCCCGGCGACACGCCTCGAAGCTATTCGGTGGCAGCGGGCTTGAGCTTCGAAGGACGCCCTTCCGCCTTCGCGCAGGCGCTATGGCGGACAAGTACGGGCACGCTACGAACGGTTGCGTTCATGAAACAGCTTGGTGTCGGGGCCGTTCGTGGGGCCGCCGTCAGGCGATTCTCCCCGCCGGATAGTCCTCAACGCCCCTTGTCTTGGCGCCCATGCGGGTCAGACCTCACGGTCGGGCCTACTCCTTTGCAGCGGCCAGATTCAGCGCCAGAAGCCGCTCCAGGATTTCCTCGTCGGAAAGATCGCAGGGCCAGCCGTATGCGTCTGCTACGGCTGCATCCAGTTTCGCATGGCAGGCCGCCAGCCAGGCCGGGCGCTCGTTGTAGAGATTGGTCAGTGTCCGCTTCTTCACTTTGGCCGCGCAGGCCTCGTCGCGATGGACAAGGCGCGGATAACGGACCGTGCCGACCTGGAAAGCACCCCGGTCGGCAATCGTTACGGGATCGATATACCGGTCCCACGGCCCGCCCACCGTGCCGGGAAACGTCAGAACCTCTTCCTCCGTCCAGTCCGGCGGATTCAGCCAACCCTCGCGAAGTTCGTTCAACTCCCGCGCAGCTTCCGCAATCGCCGCGAGCCCATCCGGCAGCGGGTCCGCAGCGTCAAGAACCCCCGGCGGAAAGGGAAAGGTCTCGAAGCAGGTGGAGGGGGTGTAGCGGAAACCGCTCTCCTTTTCCCGAAGCTGCGTGCCTTGTGCAAGTGACCACACTTCATGGTAGCGGGAGTGCAAAACGCCGAAGAAGAGGTCGTCGGAGCGGGCGAAGGCGAAAGTTGCGCTGTCCGGAAGCGTTGGCGCGTTAATCCAAGTGAACAAGCGGTGCTTCGAGACACGGCACGTACAAAGAAAGCGAGGCAGAGGTTTGATCTCTCGCCGCATCTTCCCCCTTCGACGTTCATGAAGCCACCATTCTGCAATCGTCGTACGGGATTTCTCGCGCTTAGGT
>SLOV01000127.1 GCA_007132345.1 Kiritimatiellia bacterium | reverse complement strand
GAACCTTGTCGACCAACAGCACGCTGTTTTCGAGCATTCTCGACAAAGCTCACGACAAAGCTCGCGACAAGGGACAAGAAGATTCATTGCACGGCCTCGCGGTGGGGCGTCAGCCCATGCCCCTTTTTAGCGGAGCGGGGTTTTTCAGCGGAATCGATCAAGGAAGGGCTGAGCCGAATGCCACTTAAACAAGACTGCGGCTCAGCGAGACGCTTCGCCCTACCTTTCGGCGCAAGTGTTGGGGGTGGGGCGAACCGTCCCCGGTGAGCCGCATAGGCGTCCTCCAAAATCAGCCTTGATTTAGTACCATTCAGAGTTGAGCCTTTCATGCGGGTCTAGCGGCTGCGCTGGAGCATCTCTTCGGCGTGGCGGCGGGTGGCCCGGCTTTCGAGATCGCCGCCCAGCATGCGGGCCAGCTCGGCGAGCCGCTCGGTTTTGGAGAGCGCCTGCACACGCGTAAACGTGCGCCCCTTTTCGACTCGTTTAGAAACGGCGAAATGATGGGGGCCATGCGCCGCCACCTGCGGCAAATGCGTAATGCAAAGCACCTGCCGCCGCTCCGCCAGGGTCGCCAGCTTACGCCCAATGACGTTGCCCATTTCGCCGCCGACGTTTGCATCGATTTCGTCGAACACCAGCACGGGGATCCGGTCCATCTCCGCCAACACCACCTTCGCCGCCAGCATCACACGGGAAATCTCGCCGCTCGATGCAATGGCCCGCAACGGACGCATCGCTTCGCCGGGATTGGGGGCAAACCCGAACTCGACCTCGTCCAGTCCGGCCGGCCCGGGGTCCGTCGGACGCAGGTCCACCGCAAAGGCGGCATGCGCCAGACCTAACGTATGCAGATGTCCGACGATGGCCTTACCCAGCTTCTCTCCGGCCTTCCCCCGTTTACGACTCAACACCGCGCCCGCCTCGCGTACTCGCTGTTCCTGGCGCGACGCCTCCTCCTGGAGAGCCGCCAGCCGCTCGCCACGGGATTGCAGGTCCTCCAGGCGCTGGCGCCCTTCTTCCAGCGTGCGCAAGACATCCGTCACGTCCGGCCCATACTTGCGCTTCATTCGTTCGTAAACCGCCAGCCGCTGATCGAGCCATTGCAGCCGCGCGGGTTCGACCTCGACGGCACTGATCCGCGCGGAGATCTCGCGCTGCAACGCCTGCACCCGCGCCGCAACCTCGCGCGCCTCCTGCAGCCAGTCCTCCGCCTCGGGCACGTAGGCGGTCAATTCCGAAAGGGCCCGCTGCGCGGCCACCAGCGCCGGGAATGCCGACGCCTCGTCTTCCGACAACGCCTGCAACGCGGTCTGGCCGGCCTCCTGAATTTGCTGGGCGTGAGCCTGCATCTGGTGCTCCTGCGTCACCTCCAGCTCCTCTTCGACACTCAGGGCGGCATCCTCGATCTCTTTGACGCGGAAAGAGAGAAAGTCGATCTGCTCCGCCACACCCGCCTCCGGCCCGCTCAGTGCCTCGCAGCGTTTGAGGATGTCGCGCCATTCGGCATACGCCATTTCGTAGGACGCCCGCTCCGACTGGAGCCCGCCGAAGGCATCCAGCAGATCGCGCTGGAATTCGGGGTCGAAGAGGGACTGGTGGTCGTGCGGGCCGTGCATATCGACCAGGAACCGGCCCAGCTCTTTGAGCACCTGCAACGTCACGCCGGCGTCGTTGATGTGGTTTTGGGAACTGCCCGCCTCGCGAACGACCCGTCGCACGATCAATTGGTTCTCCTCGCAAGGCGGCAGGCCGGCGCGCTCCAGAATTGCATCGACGGCGCGCGGGTCGGGCAGATGGAAGACGGCCTCAATCGAGCAGCTCGATTCGCCGGTACGAATCACGGAGCGATCGGCACGCTGTCCCAGCACCAGGCCCAGCGCCCCCACGAGAATGCTCTTGCCCGCGCCCGTCTCGCCGGTGATGACGTTCAAGCCCGAACTGAACTCCACTTCGGCCTGATCCACCAGCGCCAGATTCTTCACGCGCAGCGATTGCAGCATGGGGTTACCTTGCGAAACCGTTCATGGGGCGGATGCATACCACGCGGAATCACCGGGCGGCAAGCGGCCAGCCGAATGTCAGGTCGTTCATGCATCCGAATCCCGGTTCACCATCCAGAGGGAAAACTCGGCCAGCCACTGGCGGAAGCCGGGCAAGTGTTCCGGTGGAAAGCCATAGCGGGTCTCGGCGCCTTCCAGTATCTTTAAGAAACAGCCGAGCCAGACATCACGGGCCGCCCGGTCGATGGGAATGGCGAGATGCCTCGCACGCATCTGGGGGGAACCATACAACTCGCGGTAGAGCGGCGGACCTCCCAGGACTCCAACCAGAAACGCGGCATTCCGATGGGCGGCCATGACCATGTCTTCGGGGAAAAGATGCCGAATCTCGCTTCGCTCCAACTCCGCGTAGAAGTCCTCCGCCATACGAAAAATGGCGGCCTTCCCCATACACCCAAAAATCTGGCGGCTCGGCCCCCGTTGCGGCGGGCCTTCTGGAGGAACATAAACGGTGGGTTTTCCCTTTTCGTTTTTTGACACTGGAAGCGCTCCTTCGCTTTTTCTCTGTGCCACTATTACGTAGACGTGTTACCTTTCATTCAAGCGCTAAACTCGCAAAGAATAAGTGTGGCAATGAAGATTCTGATTACTGGGTCAACCGGATTGCTGGGCAGCGCCCTTGTGGCCCGCCTGGAGAAGGATGCGCATACGATCGTGCGAATGGTGCGTGACCGGCAAAAGGTCGGGCCTGGCCACGTATACTGGAGCTCCGAAGCGCCAGATCCAATCGACCGCGAGGCGCTGGAAGGGTTCGATGCCGTGGTCCATCTCGCCGGCGAAACCGTGGCGCAGCGGTGGTCGCCGGAGCGAAAGCACCGCATCCGCAACAGCCGTGTGCAGGGGACCGGCATCCTGGTGCAGAACTTTCGAGAGTTGGGCCACCCCCCCAAAGTGATGCTCTGCGCTTCGGCCATCGGCTATTACGGCGAGCGGGGCGATGAGGTGGTGAATGAGCAAAGCCCACGCGGTAAAGGGTTTCTGTCGTCGGTCTGCCGGGATTGGGAGGACGCCGCCCTGAGCTATGCGGACACCGGCGCGCGGGTCGTGTGCATGCGCCTGGGAGTTGTCCTGGGGCGCGGCGGCGGGGCATTGGCAAAAATGTTGCCGCCCTTCCGCCTCGGGCTGGGGGGTGTTTTGGGCCCCGGCACGCAATATATGAGCTGGATCCATCTTCAGGATGTCGTGGGCGCCATCCACTACATGCTGGAAAACGAAGACTTGGCGGGGCCCGTAAACCTTGCCGCCCCGAACCCGGTGACAAATCGCGAGTTTACCCGGACCCTCGGCAAGGTCCTGAAGCGCCCCACGGTGTTCCCGTTGCCGGGCTTTCTGCTCCAGTTCGCCATGGGCGAAATGGCGAGAGAAACCCTGCTCAGCAGCACGCGGGTGGAACCGGCAGCCCTCGTGCAGGCCGGATTCCGCTTCTCTTTCCCGCAACTCCGCCCGGCTCTGGAGGACTTGATCACCGGTTGACAGGCACCCGCTCCGCCAGTACGTTCGCTCGTCTTGCCCGAATCAATATCGGGATAGAGCAGATTTCAGACGGGAGACGATGGGTATGAGTGTTTCGGTCAGCGAAAAAGCCATGGACCAGTTGAAAACGCTGGGCGTGGGTGGGCCCCACTTTCTGCGCGTGAGTGTCGCGCCGGGAGGCTGCGCCGGTATGTCATATTCCGCCAGCATCGACTCGATGCTGCGCGAAGGGGATGAAGTGATCTTCGAGCAGAGTGGCCTCCGGCTGATTGCCGACCCTGGCAGTGTCCTGTTCGTCGATGGCCTGGAAATCGACTATTCCGACGACCTGATCCAGGCTGGGTTCAAGTTCCGCAATCCGAATGCCAAGAAGGCATGCGGATGCGGCTCAAGCTTTGCGGTCTAGACGGGGGCTTGGGTTCATGGCCGTCAAACCGATCGATGTCACCGGCGGCGAGTCCGTCTATTGCTTTAACCAGGCGCAACTTAAGGGGGCCTTTGACCTCGCCGCCGCACAAGACGAGAGCGGCAAGAAAATTCGCGCGGAAATCGAGCGCCTGGAGGGCACCTTTTCGCGAAACGAGCGCGCCGCCGTGGCCTTCGTGGTGATCGACCGCCTGCTGAAGAGCCCAGCCCCGAACGAATAGCGGTCCGGGCGCCGCACGGGGACGTGGTTTCGTTTTCCCGCCTTGACCTGGCTGCCGATCTGGAGATTCATGGTGCCCGGCGGAGTGCAATCATTGCGTTTGGCCGCTTGAAAGGACACTGCCATGGCAGTCGAGATACGCATCGAGAATCTGACAAAGACCTTCGGAACGACACGTGCCGTCGATTCGATCTCCCTGACGATCCAGCCCGGCGAACTCTTCTTCCTGCTGGGCCCCAGCGGTTGTGGCAAGACCACCCTGCTGCGCTGTCTCGCCGGCTTTCATATTCCGGACACCGGCTCCATCTTCATCGACGGTTCCGAGATCACCCGAGTCCCGCCCCACCTGCGGGATACGGGCATGGTCTTCCAGAGCTATGCGCTCTGGCCACACATGTCGGTCCGTGAAAACGTGGCCTTCGGCCTCGAGATGCGCAAGGTGCCCGGCCCGGAACTGCGGAAGCGGGTGGACGAAGCGCTGGCGATGGTGAAGATGGAGCATCGCGGCGACCATAAGCCGAACCAGTTATCGGGCGGCCAGCAGCAGCGCGTGGCACTGGCACGCGCCCTGGTGGTGCAACCGAAGTGCCTGCTGCTCGACGAACCGCTCTCCAACCTCGACGCAAAACTGCGACTGGAAATGCGGGGCGAGATCCGGCGCATCTGCAAGGAAGCCGGACTGACCGCCGTCTATGTGACGCACGACCAGAAAGAGGCCCTCTCGATCGCGGACCGGCTCGCCGTGCTGGAGAACGGGTGCCTCCGGCAGGCGGGCAAGCCTTCAGAGGTCTATCACCAGCCCATCAGCCGGTTTGTCGCGAACTTCATTGGCGAGACCAACTTTATCGACGGCGTCGTGTCCGGCATTTGCGAGGGGGGCTATCGGGTGAAGACCGCCATCGGGGTCATCGAAGGGCGCGGCGAGCCCGATGCCTTTGCGGTTGGCGCGCCTGTCCTGCTTTCCGTGCGACCGGAAACGCTCATGTTCACGCCGCCGCCGCCCGATAGCCCGAATGTCTTCGACGCGGAGGTACACGACACGGTCTATCTCGGCGAAATGGCGCAACACCAGGTAAACCTCCGCGCGACGGGTAATGGGGAGGCGCCGATTTCCCTCAAGGCCTTCGAGTTGAATCCCCGCATTCTGGCTCGCGACACGGTCGAACAGGCCCCGGCCTGGTTTCACCCGCGCGATGTCGTCATCCTGCCGCCGGACGCTTCCTGATGTTCCGCAACCTGCTCATCCTTGCCTCCGCCGCGCTGGTCATTGGCCTTCCCTTTATCTTCCAGCAGGAATCGGCCCTGGACGCCTGGCGGCCGGGCGATCCGGTACTGATTGTCATAACGCCCCACAACGAGGCGATTCGCCACGAGTATGGGCGGGCCTTCTCCGCATGGCATCAGGAACAGTATGGCACCGCGGTGCGGATCGACTGGCGTGCGATCGGCGGCACCAGCGAAATCATGCGCTACCTCGAAGCGGAGTATACCGCCGCATTCCGCGGCGCATGGCGTCGCGCGGGCAACGAGTGGAACGCGGAGATCGGGCGCACCATCGTGGACCGTCGATTCCGCCCAGACGAACCGCCGGAATCGTTGGACGATACGGGCCGTGCCGCCTGGGAGCGGCGTGCCGCGGCCTATCGCGCTTTTCGCACCACCGACGATGCGTCGCAGTTTTCCAGCCAGATCGATCTCTTCTTCGGCGGCGGCGAGTATGACCACAACCAGGTCTTCGTGCGCGGACTCACCGTGCCACCCTGGCCGGAAGGCGAGGCGCCGCGCGAGTTGTTCTATGGTGAATCGGGGCGTGTCCGCTTCCCGGAAGGGTTGAGCGGCGAGATCTGGCGCACCGACGCACTCTTCGGCACGGCCTTGAGCACCTTCGGCATCTGTTACAACGTCGACCGGATCGAGGACCTGGGCATCGCCGAACCACCCCGCCGCTGGGTCGATCTCGCCGATCCTGCCTACTATCGGCAACTCGGCCTCGCGGACCCGACCAAGAGCGGGAGCATCACGAAAGCCTTCGAGATGATAATCCACCAGCAGTGTTATGACCGCATTCGCGCCGAAGGCTTCTCGGACGACGACATCGAGCGCTATGAGGCCATGATCGGGCGCGGCGAGGACGGCGTTCCCGCCGCCTACCATGAAGCCCTGGAGAAGGGGTGGCGGGACGGCATCGCTTTGGTGCAGCGCCTCGGGGCGAACGCGCGCTATTTCACCGACTCCGCCAGCAAAGTGCCCATCGACGTCAGCACCGGCAATGCGGCGGCGGGGCTTGCGATCGACTTCTACGGGCGTTACCAGGCGCAGGTCAGCCAAAGCCCGCGCGGTGAAGAGCGCATGCGCTATATCACGCCAACCGGCGGCTCCAGCGTCAGCGCCGATCCGATCAGCCTGCTGCGCGGCGCGCCGAACCGGGAGCTTGCCGTGCGCTTCATCCGTTTCGTACTCAGCGAAGAAGGGCAGAAACTCTGGAACTACGCGCCCGGCACCCCCGGTGGCCCGGAACGGTTCGCCCTGCGGCGCCTGCCGATTATCGCCGACTTCTATCCGCAAGCCGACGACCCCGCCTCGAAAGAACGTGCCGCGCGGCATGCGCCGTTTCTCACCGACGACCTATCAGACCCCGATGTAAACCCGTATGTGTTGGCCGCCCAATTTACCTATCGCGGCCGTTGGACAGGGCGACACTTCAACATTCATCGCGACCTCATCCGCGCCATGTGCCTCGACTCCGCGCAGGAACTGCAAGCCGCCTGGGAAGCCATCATCGATAATGGCGGGCCGGACGCGAATCCCGAGGCCATGCGCCTGCTCCGTCGACTGCCCGACGTGCCCTACCCCTTGAATTGGGAGAACATCCTCGGCGTGCGCCGCGAGATGGAACGGCTCGACTATATGCGTGAGTGGACCCGCTTCTTCCGTCAAAGCTATCGGGAAGCACAGGCCGCCGCGGAAGCGGGAGGAGTCGACGCCGGATGAGAAACACAAGCGCCTGGATCGTTTTCGGCTTCGCCCTCTTCGTCTTCGGGGCGCTCTTCCTCTGGCCATTGTTCAGCGTGGTGCAGGGCGGCTTTTTCGTCGATGGCCAGTTCACGCTTCGCTACATTGCAGGCGTCTTCCGCAACCCCATTTATGCCGAGGGCCTCTTCAACAGCTTGCGCCTGGGCCTGGGCACCACCAGCCTGGCCCTGCTGATCGCGCTACCGCTGGCCTGGCTGGCGAACAAGTATGACTTCCCGGCGAAGGGCATTCTCGGGGGACTCGTCCTCGTGCCCATGATTCTGCCGCCGTTCGTCGGCGCCATTGGCTTCCAGCAGATTCTCGGACAATACGGGGCGCTGAACGCCGCGCTCAATCTCGGACCGGTCGACTGGCTGGGGCGCGGACGCTACTGGGGCGTCGTCTCCCTGCAGGCCTTGGCCCTCTATCCCATCATGTATCTGAACGTGCTGGCCGCGCTCGCCAACGTCGACCATGCCATGAACGAGGCGGCGGAGAATCTTGGCTGCTCCGGGTTCCGGAAATTCCGGCGCATCACCCTCCCGCTGATCATGCCCGGCGTCTTTGCCGGCGGCACCATCGTCTTCATCTGGAGTTTCACCGAGCTCGGCACACCGCTCATCATGAACTACACGCGTTGCGCATCCGTGCAGGTCTACGATGCCCTGCTGGAGATCGGCAGCAACCCGTTTCCGTTCGCCCTTGTCGTGGTGATGCTGGCCACCAGTGTTACGCTATATGCCATCAGCAAAGCCCTTTTCGGCCGCCAGGCCCACGCCATGACCAGCAAAGCGGCCACCACCTTCACGGCCACGCGCGTGCGAGGTGCGCGCGGCTGGCTCGTGGCGCTGCCCTTCATCCTCGTCATCTCCGTGGCGCTCCTCCCCCATTTCGGTGTCATCCTCACAAGCCTCAGCCCGCCGGGCGCCTGGTACCGCACCGTGTTGCCCGAAACACTCAGCGGCGTGAACTATGCCGAGGCACTGGGCCACAATATGACGCTCCTCAGTATCCGGAATAGCCTCTTCTACTCCGTGCTCGCCGTCACCTTCAACGCCATGTTCGGTGTGGCCATTGCGTTCGTCGTGGTGCGCTCGAACCTGCGGGTGCGCGGCTTTCTCGATGCGCTCGCCATGCTCCCGCTGGCGGTGCCCGGCCTGGTCATGGCCTTCGGCTACCTCTCCATCAGCTCTTTCTTGAGCAACGTCGAGGCGATCAAAGAAAGCCCCTTCTGGCTGAACCTTTTCGATGTGCGCAACAACCCCACGCTCTTCCTCGTTGTGGCCTACAGCATGCGGCGCCTGCCTTACATGGTCCGCTCCGCCGTCGCCGGCCTTCAGCAAACCTCCGTCAGCCTGGAAGAGGCCGCCGCCAACATGGGGGCGCCGCCGCTGGTCTCGATCCGGCGCGTGACACTCCCCTTGATCACCGCCAACCTCATTGCCGGCGCTCTGCTCGCCTTCGCATTCAGCATGCTTGAGGTCTCCGACAGCCTCATGCTCGCGCAGCGGCAGGATTTTTATCCAATCACCAAGACGATCTACGAGCTCTTCCAGTTGATCGGTACGGGGAAATACGTGGCCGCGGCGCTCGGCGTCTGGGCCATGGTCTTCCTGGCCGTCACTATTGTCGGCAGCAGCCTCATTCTCGGGCGCAAACTCGGGGCACTGTTCAGGATCTGATCGGTCAATACGTCCGGTCGCCCACCAGGATATAGCGCTCCTCGCCGCTGAACCGCAGCAGGACACGCCCGCTCTCCACCTCAACGACTTCCACGCCTTCCCGGGAGCGGGCACCCACCGATACCAGTTCTCCGCTCAAAATCGCGCGACCCGTCTCGCCGCTGCCATGGACCCCGTTCACCTCCACATAAGGCCATGGCTTCGAAGGGGTCCGGCTCGGGGTCTGCGCCACTGTAATCGTCGGCATTTCCATGGGTATCGAGACCCACTCCGACTCCACCTCATTAACGAACCGCTGCATGAGTGTCGACATCCCATAACGGACCAGCCAGACACCCGCACCGATCAACAGCACGAGTCCAACCAACAGCGAGAGCCAGAGCTTGCCATGCCCCCCTCCTGACGCCGGTCTCGTCGGGGCAGGCGGAGAAAACACGGCCTGCGCAGGAATCGGGGGCGGGGCCGCCGCTGCCTTCTGCGAAGGCGGCGCAAGCGGGCTCTTCACCGCTGGCTTCGCGGCGGATGGCGGCTCTTCCGTCGATAGCGCGGGGGGCATTGCGCCCGCCGAGGAAGAGGGAGCTGCTTTCACCGCGAGCCGGCCGGCCGCCTTTGCCTCCTTAGCGGCAACGGCAAGGCTAGGCCGATCACTCTTCTCCGCAGCCGCCGGTGAGGCCGGTTCATCGGCCGGTGGCTTGGCCTCCGTCTCGGAAACGGTCGCCCCTCCAAAAAAGGAGGACGCGGCACCCTGCGCGGGCGTCGAGTCGGCCAGCTTTAGTCCATTTTGAGAATCCTGCATGGAAGCATCTCCTTTGGGCAGGCCAGACTTCCAGCCAGATTCTTCTCTTCACGGACAAAAACCGTATGAACCGCGTCGAGAGCCGGACAGCGCCCTGCCGATGCAGAGCAGATAAGCATGTTCCAAGCCAGCCGCGGCTCAGCCCTGCATTCGCTGGGAAAAATCCCAGGAGGTAAGCCGCACGGGCTCGATGCGGATCGCCGTCTCCGTGGCAGCACGCGCTTCGAGCCAGGACCGGAGACTCGTGTAACGATCCCCCAGGTAGCGATCCATCAAGCGGCGAAGAATCGACGAGCCGGCCTCCGGCACAAGGTGCGCATGGCCCTGTCCACGTACGCCGTAGTAAGGCGGTTCGTTGGGCGCAACTTCGAAAGCGCATCTCGACTCTCTGCGCACAAGCTGCCCGACACGGGAATCCCGCTGTACCGCGCACCACAGGCAGCGATCTTCGTAAAGGTACCAGAGCGAAACGAGGACAGGAAACCCCGTGGCCCCATGTATCGCCAGACGGAGCGGCACCACGGATTCTTCGAGATGCCGATCGACGCGCCGCGCATCCCAGGCACCTTTGACCTTTGGCGTTTCAGTCATTGGACCTCAGCCATCGCGTGCTGCCGGTCAATAACCAGCAGCACGCGCACGGACATCTACGATCAGCCCAACTGTTCGAGGCGCGCCAATGCCTCTTTCTTCGTCACTTTACGCAGCCCAACGATCGAGGGCATCTGGCTGCTGCGCGGGCGTGAACGGCCCTGCTCCCAGTTGTAAAGGGTCTGCGTCGAAACACCGAGCAACTTGGCATACTGCTCGCCGGAAAGGCCGAGACGCGCGCGATGCGAGCGCAGGCCCTTCGCGGAGAAACGAACCTTCTCCAAGGGCAGTTCCGCAACTTCCTGTGCGGGCGCTTTCTTCCATGTCTTCTTTTCGAGCAAAGCCAGGCGCCGCTCCAGACTCGCGGCCGTTCGCTTCAGCGCGGCAACGTCTCGCCGGTACTGCGCCGACTGACGCTTTAGCAGCTCCGTCTGCTCCTTAACTTCCTTGCGCGCCAGACGCCGAATTTCTTCCTTTAGTACAGTGGCAATATTCGCCATAAGATAGTTCTCCTGATCGTTAACAATACCTGTCACACACCCTCTACCATGCAATTACTGCTTTTGTTTTGCAATGCCGAAAAAACGAATTTCTTTTCCTGCATATCGATTTTATAATTTCCCTACAGGTTCTCATCCCGCGCGGTTGCGCTGAATCTTCCTCACAACGCCTTCTAGCCCTCTTGCCACTCTTCTTTCTTATGCAACTTCATCCTCTTCTCGCTTCCACATTTCGCTCCGATGGCGGCTCCATGTTTGGCCTTGTCCCCAAACCCATCTGGTCGAAACGAATTCCCGCCGACGATCGGAACCGAATCGCGCAGAATGCGAATTGTTTGCTGATCGAATTATCGGACGGACGCATTGGGCTCATCGACAGCGGCTGTGGAGATCCGGCCCATTTCAGCGAAAAGGAGCGACGCCTGCATGGACTGGGCGACGCATGGCATTTGATGGAGGGGCTCCGCCGCCTAAACCGCACCCCGGAAGAGATCGACTTCGTCATCTTGACGCATCTGCATTGGGACCATGTCGGCGGCTGCGGCACCTGGGAAGGCGACGATCAGGTTCGGCTGACGTTTCCGAATGCGCAGCATTTCGTGCATCTCTTCGAATGGGAGGATGCAACCCGCAAGGATCCCCTCCTGGGCAAATCTTATCCACCGGAAGCGATTCGACCGCTCATGGAACAGCAGCAGGATCATCTCGTGCTCGTTACGGACCGCGCCCCGGACATCCTCCCTGGCATTCGCCTGGCGCGCAGCGGCGGCCACACCCGCGGGCATTGCGTGGTCGTGCTGCGCGACGAACCCATGATCTTTCATCACCCCGAAATTGGCGAGATGGGCCCGTTCGGCAGCGTCATCTTTGCCGGCGATGTCTGCCCGACCCGCCACCATTTACGCGCTGTCTTCCAGACGGCTTACGACACGTATCCCCTTCAGACCCGGGAGTGGAAACTGAACCATTTTCCGGCTATTGCTGCCGACCGCGATCTACTCTGGTTCGACCACGACCCCGATGTCATGGGCGCCATCATCGCTCCTGACCCCAACGAAGAGTTTATTGCCGCCAAGCCCCTGCCGGCGCTTGCAGCGGGTTAAGCTTCCGCGAGTTGCGCGCCTGAAGGGGGTGTTCGGTTTTTTTCTGTTCGGTGTTCAGTGTTCGGTGTGCGCACTTGCAGGAGTAGGACGGTCTATCAGGCCGTCCATGAGCGCGTGATTGGCTTGTAGGCTCCGGGGGACGGGCAACCCCTTCGGGGCATGCCCGTCCTACAACTTTGCTAGATGCGCCTTCCCCCCTCAACACTGAACACTGAACACTGAACACCGAACACTGCCCCCCCCCCCCGAAACCCGAAACCCGTCCCTGCCTGCCCTACGTAGCCTTGGCGAAGTAGGG
>SLOV01000254.1 GCA_007132345.1 Kiritimatiellia bacterium | reverse complement strand
GACCGTCGGCGCGGAAGAGGAGGAAGAGTTCGGTGTGGAATTTGTCGGACAAGAAGGTCCGCCGCGCCTTCTCGTTGAGCCATTCGGCACGCAGGCGCAGCGAGGCTTTGGGGTCGCTCGCCTTCCAGACTGGCGGTTCGTCGTTCACTCGTTGCTGCCTTCGGCATCGAACATGGATATGGATTCACAGCATAGCTGCCCCTACCCTGCCGTCCAGCACGGAGGCTTGCCGGCGGGCGTGTCGGCGGGGAAGGATCCGTCCACCGCGGTGGACGAAAGCATCCCGGATCCTCCTGAGCCGGGCGATGCAGCGCCGCTCCGAGAACAGGATGCGTTTTTGCATGCAACCTACTGGCGCTCTCGCTTTTGTAGCGGCTAATCCGCGATGCATTGATGCTCACCCTTTGCCCTGGGCGTCTTCCCGCACCAAGTGGACGGTCTGCGTCGGGAACGCAAACTCGATGTTCTCTTCGTTGAAGCGGCGCAGAATATCCAAATGCAGCCGGTCCTGAAACGCCATGAAGGCCCACCAATCTTTCGAGTGGTACCAGAGCAGCACCATCAGATTGAGGGCGTCGTTTCGCATCTCGCTGAAGGCTACGCGCGGCGGAAGGTCCGGGTGCATCCCTTCGTGATCGGCAAGCAACTCGCGCAGAATCTCCATGGCGCGCTGCACCTTTTCCGGCGGGGTCCCATACTTCAGGCTCAGGTTCATGAGCTTACGGATGTTGCGGCGCCGGAAAATGTTTCGAATGGTCTTGTTCGCCAGATCGCCGTTGGGGATCGTGAGCAGGTGCCCTTCAAAGTTCCTGATCTTGCAGGATCGGAACCCGACTTCTTCCACGAACCCATCCATGCCATCCACGGAGATCAGGTCGCCGATCTCGAACGGCTTGTCGGCAAGAATGACGATGGACCCGAAGAAATTCTTGAGGGAATCCTGTGCGGCCAATGCAACGGCCAGGCCGCCTACGCCAAGACCGGCCAGGATGGAGGTCAGGGGTTGGTCGCTCACGATCTGCGCCACCTGGACCAGGGTGAGAACCACGATCGTCACGCGCAGGCTCTTGCGCACCAAAGGCGCGAGCATCGCATCCATCTGACTGGCAGTCCGCACCGCCAGCATGCCGAGCCAGACATCGACCAGGTCCACCAATGCGTAGATCATCCAGCCGATCGAGAGGGCGATCAATACACTGGTCGCCGTCGACGCGAGGTCGGCAATGCGTTCCGACAACAGGAGCGCGGCCAGGCCCTGCCGCACGCCGACCGTCACCAAGAGGAGCACGACAGGTTTCGCGATACTACGGCAGGCTACCGCGGCGGTCTGGCGCTTGCCCGCCTCGGCGCGGTCGGCCGCCCGCAGAAGAAGAACTTGGGCCACCTTGCCTAGAATCCAGCCGATCAGAATGGCGCCAAAGAGCAGCGACACCCTCCATAATTCATGGTCGGCAATGCGAATCGACTGAAGCTTTTCCAATAGAACGGTCATAGGTCTTTTACGTTTCTTTCTTCATTCACGCGGTCGTTCAAGAGACCGCAATAGATGTCGTAGTCGTTTTTCGAGAAGCAGCAGAAAAAGTATTGGCGGCATTGACGATGGCATCCACCTGCAACGTGGTGATGTCGGCCCGAACGGCGCGTAGCAACTGCTCCCCCACATCGTCACCGATTCAGGCCGCAACGGCCTCGCGTTGCCCCACCAGCGCCAGGCCAGCCAGCACAAGGCCAACGGCAAAGATGCTGCCGCCCGCCAACACGAGCACCTGCCAGACCAGGAAGGAATCGGGATAGACCGCGATTTCCATTCCGAGCCCGCCCTTGCCGAGCATGACCATGGGGCCGATGGAGGTCGCCAGGCCGATCAGCAGCACCGTCGCGGCCACGAACCCGAAGGCCCTTCGCGTCGGGGTTTCGCCCCCCTTCATCTCGCTGAGCACGGCCAGCATGGCCAGCAGGCAGCCGCCGCCAAGCAGCAGGTAGTCGGCGGCGGAAGCCAGATAGCCCGAAGCGAAATAAGCAGCGGCGGGCAGACCGAGGAACACGTTCAGCGGGGCCGCCAGCACGATCAGGCAGAGCGTCGTAAAGGCATAAAACCTGGCCGCGCTCCATCGGCCAGGAATCGTGAAGGCCGCCTGCAGGAGCGGCACAAGCAGGGCGAAGAGCGGAATCAACCAGAGTGTCTTGAAGAAGGCGCCCATGAGACCGATCCGCGCGGAAATAGCCACGGGCAAGGCGCGTGCATCCACCGCCATCAAACCGAGCATGGCCATGGCGGTGATGAATTGGCCCAGGAGCCGGAGTTGTCCCGGCGCCAGAACGCGCTCCGGCCGGAGCGTGGCGGCCACCGCACCCAGGCAGCCGAGTACGATCAACGGGCCGAGCGGCGCGGTAGCAAAGGCGTAGAGGGTTGGCAACACCCGTGCATCGCCACCGTACGAAGGATCGAAGATGTGGAACCCTGTCTGCCGCTGCAGCAAGCCAAGAAGAATCGTGCTCAGATAGACCGGACCGGCCAGCGCCTGTATCCAGGCGAGCCCATAGAGGCAGCGCGCGAAGATGGGCCGTTCCTCTGGCGGACGCTCCTGCACGGTGGCGATCAGGGTAACAGCAACCAGGAGAGCGGCGAGGCCGGCAAAGAAGAGACCCAGCAGCATGGAGGCGCTCGGGGGGCGGGCGAGATCGCTGGCCACCGCATGCGCCCAGCCGGGCTCGATGCCGCCCCACAGAAAGGCCCACATCACGGAGAGACCGCCGAACAGAAAGAGCACCCAGGAGGCCAGGGCGACACGCGGGAAAGCGACATCGCGCAACTTCAGGGCTTTCGGCAAGAGACCGAGGCCGAGCACGGCGGGGATGGTCGGCCAGAGCACGAAGTCGCGAAGCAATACCCGATGCAGCCCGAGCAACTGACCAAAGAAGCGCGGGGTCATGACGGAGCGACCGGGGATCAGGTGGTCGAATCGGGCCACGCCCAGAGCCGCGAGCGACAGGAGACTCAAGACCACAATCGTCACCAGGTAGAAGCCGGCCACGCGCTGTGAATTTTGATGGAGGCACCGCATCTTGCTCATCGTCCGCTCCTTGTTGGAAGGTTGCGGGGCAGAGTGAAACGGGGCCGCGCCAGGGTCAAGCGGGATCGGAGGGGGCGGGATGCGGGATACGGGATGCGGGATGCGGGATGTGGGATGCGGGATGTGGGACGCGGGGGGCGCGATCCACGGCACCTTTGTCGCGAGCCTTGTCGGAGCCTTTGTCGAGTGGAGGGGTATTCGGTGGTCGGTGGTCGGTGTTCAGTGTCCCTTGCGGTCAAGAGCGCGTCCGCTCCATTTTGTGAATCTATTGAGTTCACGACCGGAGCGGCTCGGCTTACCGAGCCGGAAAACCGGGCTTAAGCGTTGTTCAAACAAACCACATGCAAGGGTCAGTCGCGGGGCTGCGGGCCGCCTGGGCCAAGGAGCGATTGCAATTCAAGCTGTCGACGAACCACCTCAACGCGGCCCGCCTGCTCCTGCTGGCGAAGCACCACCAGCAATCTGTAGAGCGCGGTCTTCTGGCGACGCGCCATGAGGTCTTCCTGGTTGGACAGCGCATCGATTCGCTCCCGTATTTCGTTCCGCAACCAGCGGGCGCGCGCCGCCGTCTCGTCCGAAACCCGCCGGGCCTCCTGAAGATTCTCTGCCGCAAGACGGACCTTCTCGCTCAAGAGATCCGCGTAGAGGGCCTGCTGTCGGTCGAGGCTGATGGCCTGAGCCTGGAACGGACGCGCGGCGCGCGGATCGAACCAGTCCAACAAAGGGATCTCCAGCCCGGCGACGATCCGGAACTCTTCCTGCTGTCTTCGACCGGCTTGCTCATCGATATGGAACGAAACAGCAAGCAGTGACGGCCAGGGAATGCGCCCGGAGCGGAGGGCGGCGTGTTGAGCGTCGAGCCCGATCCGTTCAAGTTGGAGTGTTTCCAGCGCCGCGTGTTCCGATAAGGCCTGAGTCACCAGCATCGCCGGGTCGAGCGTTTCGAATTCGTCGGCAATATGTTGCGCCTCATCGGGAAGAAGGAGGGACGTATCTTCCGCGAGCCGCGCGCGCATCTTCAAGCGGGCGATGCGTCTGTTGAGGCGCGCGCGAACCCGGTCGAGTTCGTACGTTTGCTCGAAGATTCGGACCCGGCCCATGTTCAATTCGTCGGCCCCCAGACCGCCCGCGGCAAAGAGTTCTTCGTACAGGGCCTGCTCGCTGCGACGCAGCTTCAGCTCTGCTTCTCTCCAACGGATTTCACCACGCATGGCCCATGCATCGAGAACCTCCGACCGGATTTCCATCTCTGCCTGAAAGAGGGCCCATTCGAGGTTCGTGCGCTGAATTTCCATCGCGGCTTGGGCATGCCGCCCGCGGGCCCGCCGCTCGAACGGATGCCGGGGAAAGGCGCGCAGTTCGAACGCGTAAGACTCCGTGTCCGGCTGGGTTTCCCGGCGCAGGAGGTCTTCAGTTGGCTCCTGGGATCGGCTTGCGGCATCTGGTGCAGAAGCGGGCGGAGCGGCATCGGAAGCGGGTTCGGCGCGGCCATACCGGAGCCGGAGTTCGGGGTTGCGCGGCGGCATGGCGAGATCGACACGCGCCATCGATTCGGCCGCCGCGCCACGCAGGCGCTCAATCTCCGGATCGTGCGCGAGGATCCGGTCGATGAGCGTTTCCACATCGACGCCCACCGACTCGGCCTGGAGCGTGGCGGTGAAGAGAAGCGATAGGGCAAACAGAAGGCCGGCTTGGCCGGAGGCAAGCTTCACGGCAGGAGCCCCCCTATCGGCCCTACGGGTCGGACCGAAACCGTCTCGCCGGCGAGCAGTTCGGGTGTGCCCTCCGTAAAGTGGAGCACCACCCGCTGGGCGCGCAGAGGGGAACCGGGCATGAGCCCTCCGGTTTCTCGAACGGTACGCACCTCGGGCGCGAGGAAAGCGACTTTGGCGGCAAAGGTCTCGCGGGAGCCCGACCGGACAATCCGGACAGCGTCGCCCTCTTGCACGCGGGCCCTCATCGATTCCGGCAGGAACGCCTCCACCCTGATGGGGCGTGGCTCGACGAGGCGCAGGATCTTTTCGCCCGACTGGACCACGGCGCCGGGCAGGTGGTGCACCTCGGTCACAATGCCCTCGCGCGTGGCGCGCAATTCGTGCAGGGCGGCTTCCTGCAGGAGCAGGTCGCGCTCCGCGTCCAGAAAGGCGCGGCGGGCGGCTTGTGCGCGCTCCATGGCTTGGGCCACGGTCTGGTCGTCGTCGACCGTCATGGCGTGTTCGAGGTCATGGCGCAATTCGCGGGCCACGCGAACGTGGCTGTCATAGAGGCGTGCCAGCTCGGGCAGGCTGCCGAGCGCGGCTTCGAGACCGGCCAGGCGCAAACGCACTTCGTGAACCTCGGCGGCGTCCAGCAACTGGCGCGCCTGCAACGCCTCACGACGTTCGACCTCGGCGCGCAGCTCCCCGATCTCTGCTTCATAGCGGACTTGCAGCAGGCGGAGTTCGGCGCCTCTCGCCTCGGCGGCGGCCAGATCCGCATCCAGGCGGGCCGCAACGGAGAGAATATCCTGCTGGAACCCGGCGAGGGCGCCTTGTTCTTCCGCAATACGGGCATCCTGCACGGCCAATCTGGCCTGAATGAGTTCGACATCCATACGCGCCAGAAGGTCGCCAGGCATGACATGCTGGCCGAGCGCCACCTCCAGTTCCACCAGCCGGCCCGTCACGAGGGGCGCCACGGATTCCGTATGGGCCACCACCACCCCGGCGAAATGGCTGAAACGGACGAAGCCGAAATAGAGGTACGCACAGAGCGCGGCCGCGCCCAACCAGACGGCGAAGGGCCAGGCGAGCTTGATGCGCTGCAACACCAGGCGCGGATGCATGGGCGAAACGCGGCGGGCGTAGGATTGCTGAATCATGGCGCGGCTATTAAAGCTCCACGGTCTGTCGCTGCATCAGCAGCGTCGGATCCACCACATCTTCCACCTCGTGTAGCCGGTCTATGATTTCCGCTTGATACGACGGATCGACCAGCTTCACGTGATAGGAGTACTCGATCAGTTCGCCTTGTGTCGACTCGCGCATGGCAATCATGTGGAAGCTCGAGCAGCAGTGGCGCAGGATTTCCTCCACATCGCCTTCCATGCGCGTTTCGTTGGGAAGCAGAAAACGAAGCATGCCCTCATACTCGCGCCGCGAAGCAAAGGGCGACAGATGCATCAGCAGCATCGCGGACGAAATGGTTCCCGTGCCGATGAGGGCAACGGCGTAGGCCCCGGCTCCGCAGCCGACACCGACACCGAGGGAGGCGAAAAGGAAGATCAGGTCGCGCGCATCGCGAATGGGTGTGCGAAAGCGGATGATGGCGAGCGTGCCGAGAATGCCGAGTCCGCGGGCGAGATTGTTGCCGATGGCCATAATGACCATGGCCACCACCATACCGCCGATCACGAGCGTATGGATGTAGCCGCGCGAATAGGAGAGGCCGCTGAACGTCCATCGATAGACGGTGGCGAAGACCGAGCAGAGCAGGAAGGCCATGAGCAGATTGGAGAAAATCTGGGCCGGTCCGACGGCCAGAGCGGGCCCTACAGTTGGAACAAAGTCAACCAATTGCGCCTGCCTTCCCGTCGGTGATCACGCTCACAGACGCCATGCCTGTTCGTAGCCCGGGGTGAGCGGTCCGCCCCCGAAGAGGGACTCTTGCCACACGGCATTGCAATACTTGCAATTTCCTGTGCGCTCCAAACCGAAGTGACGCACCAGATCGATCATCCAGCGCGGCACATCGCTCAAGGTCTTCAACTCCAGA
The DNA here is from genome assembly GCA_007132345.1 of Kiritimatiellia bacterium. Lineage (GTDB taxonomy): Bacteria > Verrucomicrobiota > Kiritimatiellia > SLOV01 > SLOV01 > SLOV01. The sequence continues at coordinate 5,341 of SLOV01000254.1, read as the reverse complement.
ACAACGCCCGAAAACCCGAAACTCTTTCGCTGCGCGAGGGTGGAATCCACGGGAATCCAGCGGCCGCCAGCCCCCCAATTGTTCCAGGATGAGGTCGGCTGATAGAGCAGGCGGCGGTCAAAACTGATGCGCGCATATTCGTCGTTGTGGCTGAAATACGACTCCCGCGTGTAGCGGATCCACAGGACGGGCCTCGCCCCGATTTCCCGGGCCAGCCTTTTGAATTCGAGGAACCCCATCTCCTCCCGTGCGGATGCGAAGGAGAGCGGGCAATAAAGTTCCGAGATCAGTTCCGGCCGCCACTCGTCGAATGGAATGCGGGTCCGGGATTTTACGATCACGCCCTTCAGCTTTTTCTTCACTTCGAGGAAAACCGGGGCGTCGCCAGGCTCGCCATAGGTCCTGACACGTAGCTTGAACCGGTTCAGGGCCTCCCGCTCCTTGGCATAGTGCAAGGCGTAATCGGGCGTGTCGAGTTGCAGCGTGGTTATGACATACTCCGGCGGCGTGCCAGTCGAATGAGGGTCCGGTTGGCAGAAGGGCTCAATGAATTCCACAATCTCCGGAATCATCGATTTGGGAATGACATACTTCGCCTCATGCCGGTCCAATTGAACCGCATACGAGGCTTTTCTTTTTTGCAACTCCGCAATCATTTATTCGATCACCCGCCTGTCAGGCCCTCCAAGTGGGGAGGAGGCTGCTTGCCTGCTGCTTACTGTTTCCAAACCAAACCGCAACATAACGAAGATTTCCTCCGAATTAAAGGGGCAACTGTTCTGTTTTTCGCAGAAGTGCCTCTTCCCGCACCGATCCGACGCAGAATCAACCTCCCTGCCCCCTACATGCACCACGCGGTCAGGATCGGCTGCGAATCGGCTTGAGGCAGCGCGACGGGCCAACTATGAAGAGGGCCAATGGCGGCCCGTCTTTCGGGCGAATCCGTCTTATTGGCAACGCAACAACCATCGAAGAGGCAGGCAAATATGGGACTGTTCCATCGCAAATCGGAGGACTCCGACTCCGCTTCAGACACGGCAACCCTCACGTACCCGCTAAACCTGGAGGGTCGGCTCTGTCCGCTGCTCGACGATCCTGGCCTCTTGTTCGACTTCTACGAGGCCGCCGGGCTGCGGAAGGACCTCAAGAAGATTGTGAAAACGCAGCGATGGGAAGGCAAACCGCCAGTGCCCTACTCCATCGGGCCGGACGCCCTGCAAAAGCTGCTCTACAGTTTGCTTCAGTCCCCGGCGATGCGCCGGAAGATCGCGTCGCGCGACAGCAGCGCCGGGAACTCTCCGGCGCTGCATCAGGCCATATGGGGCTGGCTGGCGGCGCGAAACGGGAAGCTGGCCGAACTCGCGGAGAAGCATACCCACGAAAAAAAGGATCGCCTCTTCATGGCGCCCAGCGCGTTCCGCGAGACGATTCAGGAGGCAAAAGAGGCCGAGATCCTCGATGAGCAGGGCGCCCAACAGATTGCCTGTCTCGCCGCCGCCTTCGCCATGCTGCAACCGGAAGAAGCGCAGGACCTTCTCCAGGCGGCGGCAGAGGCCTTTCCTGAAGTCGCAGCCCCGCTCGGGCTGCCTGCTTAACCCCGAGAAATACTGAACAGTTCGCGGGCCGGGGGCGTCAGAGGCAGCACATGCAAGATTGTAAATATGGAGGGGAGTTTCTGATGAATCTGACACCACGCTGGAATGTTTTTCTGGGCACCGGCCTCCTGCTGATCGCGGGCTGGCTGATGCTCAACCCCATCGCCGCGGAGGGTGAAGAAGGCGATAACGCGGAGGTTCTGCTACGGACCGCCTCGCCGTCGGCCATCGTACCCGACTCCCTGCAACGCGAAGCGCGCGCTGCGGCGGAACGCGGGTATCGCTGGCTGCTCTCGCAGCAGCGCGAAGATGGCGGCTGGAGCAACCCCGATTTCCCGGCCCTCACCGGATTGCCCGTCTGGGCACTGGCGCGTGGCGGCTACGCCGAGCATGCGGCGGTGAGTAATGCGGTCGATTTCATTCTCCAGTACGTGCACGAGGACGGTTCGATCTGGCGAGACCCGACCGAAGAGCGACGTGGCGGTGGATTGATGACGTATAATACGGCCGTCAGCATGGTGGCCCTGCATGAAGTGAATCGCCCCGAATTGCAGGACACCGTGCAAGCGGCGCGCCGTTTTATGGTCGGGCAACAGCATCTCGGTGACGACGAATATTTCGGCGGGTTCGGGTACGACGCCGAAACCGACCGCGCCTACGCGGACCTTTCCAACTCCCTCATGGCCTTCGAGGCCATGCGTCTGACCGAAGGACCGACGGACGACGATCTGGAAGTGCGCGTCGATCTGGATTGGGACGCGGCCATTGCTTTTGTGGAGCAACTCCAGAATCCGGATGGCGGCTTCATCTACAAGCCGGGCCACAGCATGGCCGGTGCCGAAACCAACGAGGTGGGTGAGGTCACGTTCCGTTCCTACGGCAGCATGACCTATGCGGGACTGCTCAGCTTGATCTATGCGGACGTGCACCGCGAAGACCCGAGAGTGCAATCGGCTTTCGATTGGTCCAGACGCCACTGGTCGCTCGAAGAGAATCCCGGAATGGGGGCACAGGGCCTCTTCTACTTCTATAACGTCCTGTCGAAAGCGCTGGCCGCCTATGGCCACACCACCTTCGAGACGGAAGACGGCCAGATCGTTAACTGGCGCAGTGCGTTGATTCAAACGCTGCTCAATCATCAGCGTATCGACCCCGAGACCGGCGCCGGCTACTGGGTCAACGATGCGGGGCGCTGGTTCGAAGCCGACCCGGTGCTGGTCACCAGCTATTCGCTCATCGCCCTGCAACTAGCCCTTGGTGGATCGTGAGCGCCGCCTCGAAATGCCGCCGGAGGGCAAGCGGGCCGCTCAAGCGACGGGTGGCTTGTCCGCGTCGGCCGGGCCGATACCATGCCGGTGCGGGAAGCGGTACATGGCGCCCTTGAGCAGATAGTAGCTGATCGCCAGCGCCAGAATCACGCCCGCGATGGCCCCGACTTTATCCATCGTGATCGCGTCGGGATCGAGCAGGATGACCTTCCGGGCCATGGCCACAATACCGACGAGCAGCACCACCTCCACGTGCACGGTGTTCTCCTGCAAATAGGCCTTGATGGTTTCCAGCAACTCCAGCCCCAGTAGGACCATGAGGAAGAAGCCGAACACCTCCACCATCTCCCCGGTGGTCAGCAGCAGGATCGGCGGCTCCATCATGAGCTGCACCAGGATGACCCCCAACTCAATCGTGGCCACGACCACCACGAGGAGCATGAGGATCATCAGCACAACCACCAGCGCGCGCTCGATCATCAGGACTACCTTCATAAGCGCCGATTATGCCCAGTCCGTGGCCGGGTGCAAGCCCGGCGCGCAGAATCGGCAGGGTTCCTGCTCTATGCGATGCGTGAACCGGCGGGAGGGGTAGTGTCTGCCCCGGCCCGCTCGAGAATCGTTATGCTGACCATGCCCACCCACGATACCGAACCGCTCCTGACCGGCCTTCGGGTCCTTGTTCTGGACGACGAATTGCACATCCGCACGCTGGTCGAAAAGGTGTTGCGGCGAAGCGGATGTGGGGTGCAAACCGCCTGTAACGGGCGCGAGGGGCTCCAGGCGCTTCTCGAGACCGACTACGATGTGCTCGTGGTCGATATTCGCATGGATGAAATGGACGGCCCCACATTCCTCCGCGAGGCGAGAAAAATCTGGCCGTGGCTTGGCGTCGTCGTCATGACGGGCAATGCGGATCCGGAATCAGTCGAAACCCTGCTGCACCTGGGCGTCGAGCATATCCTGGATAAGCCCCTCGACTTTGACATGCTGCGCCGTTGTGTGGCCGATGAGGCCGGGCGCAAACGGGATCGCGTGGAGGCGAGCCGATCAACCTCTCTCGAACGGGTGCAATATCAGCTTGGGATCTTGCGCCATGCCACCGAGGCCGCCGTCTCGGCGGATACGCTGGTGGAAGCGCTCCGTGCGCTGAACGAAAGCCTGGCGCACCTCTTCCCCTGCTCGGCCGCCGGCATTCTGGCCGTCAACGAGGAAGAACAGGCCATGCTGCTGAGCCTTCAGGAGGCCGTTTCGCCGGCCTTTGTGGACCACCTCAAGAAATCGCTCCTGGCCGAATATGAGGCGCTATCCGGACGCACGCCACACCCCGATCGGCTGCGCGTTCAAACCGATGGCCTGGAGCCGGATGCCAACGGCCCCGCCGAACCGGGGAGCATCCTCACCGTTCCCGTCATTTCACAGGGCGAGTTGCATGGCCTGCTGCTGCTCGCGGCGCACGGCCAGACCCCCTACTCCCGCGAAGAGATCGCCTTCCTTTATCACGCCGCCAGCCACCTCAGCACCATCTTCGCGGCCCTCAACCGGATGCGGCGCCTGGCCATTCACGACGGGTTGACCGGCCTCTACAACCGGCGACGACTCGACGAAGAGATCGAGATCGCCTGGGAGCGCAGCCGCCGCTACGGCCACTCCATGGCGATTGCGATCATCGACATCGACCACTTCAAGGAGATCAACGACGGGCACGGCCACCACATCGGCGACCGGATTCTCCGCGAATTCTCCGCGCTGGTCCGCGAGACGCTCCGCACTTCAGATGTCGCGGGCCGATACGGCGGCGACGAGCTGGTGGCCCTGCTGCCGGACGGCGGGCTGGAAGCCGGGCACGCCTTCGGCGAACGACTGCTTGCCAGGGTCCGCGCCCATCGCTTCGGTCCCGACGAGGCGCCCCTGCAACTCACCACCTCGATCGGCGTCGCCCATGTGGAAGTCCATGGCGCTCTGGAAAGCGGCCAGGCACTCATGCAGCGCGCCGATCTGGCCCTGTACCGTGCGAAGCGCGCCGGGCGCGATCAGATCCAGTTCTGGACGCCCGACCTCGCCATGACCTCGGCAGAAGCCGCGGCACCGGCGCCTGCCAACCAGACCCCGCCCCCACCCATCGAGACACGCCTATCCGCGTCGCGCATCCTGCTGGTCGAAGACGACGCCCGCATCAGCCAGGCCATCGGAACGCTGCTGCATATCGAAGGCCACGAGGTCACGGCCTGCGCCTCCGTCGACGAGGCGATCACCGCCCTCTCCGAGGCCGCGCACCGCTACGATCTGGTCCTGACCGATCTCACCATGCCCGGCAAATCCGGTATGGACCTCCTGGAAGCCTTGCGCGATGCCGACGAGTCGCCGGTTCGCGTCGTACTCACTGGCACGGCCACCGTCGACAATGCCGTGCAGTGCCTGCGCAACGGCGCGTTCGACATGGTCGAAAAGCCCGTAACGCCAGAACAGCTCGGATTG
>SLOV01000054.1 GCA_007132345.1 Kiritimatiellia bacterium | reverse complement strand
CATCGCCCTCAACGTGATGGCCTGGCGGCACGTCCACGCCATGCTCAACTTCGTCGACGCCGCAGAACGCACCCCATCGCCCGAACAACTCTCCACGCGCGAGCGCATCAACACCCTGGTTTCCGGTGTTCAAATCCCGCGCCCAGAGAACCGCAGCACGCCCGACGACCTCGGGCTGCGCTACGAAACTATTCAGATCCGCAGCAGCGAATCGGTCACCCTCGAAGCCTGGATGTTGCGGGCACCGTCAGCCTCCGGCATCGTCCTGCTCTTCCACGGCTACGCCGACAGCAAGGCCACCCTGCTGCCAAATGCCCAGGCCTTCCTGGAGAAGGGCTACAGCGCCCTTCTCGTCGACTTCCGTGGCAGCGGAGGCTCCAGCGGCTCCATCACCTCCGTCGGCTACCGCGAATCGCAGGATGTCGCCGCGGTCTTTCATTATGTCCGCTCCGCTCACCCCCGCCTGCCCATCATCCTGTATGGCCAGTCCATGGGCGCCGCCGCTATCCTGCGCGCCGTCGATCAGCACCGCCTTCGGCCCCGTGCCATCATTGTGGAAGCCTGTTTCGACCGGCTGCTCACCACCGTGTCGCACCGCTTCCACGCCATGAAACTCCCCGCGTTCCCCTTCGCGCACACCCTGCTTTTCTGGGGCGGCATTCAAATCGGCGGCTCCGCCTTCTCTCACAACCCCGCCGACTACGCCCGCAACGTCGTCACCCCCACCCTCGTGCTCCACGGGGCCAACGACCCGCGCGTCACGGAAGCAGAAGCACAGAACATCTTCGACAACCTCGCAGGGCCGAAACAGTTCCTCGTCCTGCCCGACATCGGCCACGAGTCCTACGTCGTTCGCGCGCCCACCGCCTGGCGGCAATCCGTCGCGGCGTTTCTCGCCTCGCTGCCCCCTGCCACCCCGCCACGCTGACCTCATGCAACCGCAACGCATCCTCATTCTCGGTACCGGCGTCGTCGGCCAGATCTTCGGCGGCATGCTGCATCGCGCCGGGCACCTCGTCACCTTCTTCACGCGCCCAGACCGCGTCGACACGCTGCGCACCGAGGGCATCCGCCTGATGCTTCGCAAGAACCGCACCGAACTGCGTATCTCCGGCCTGCGCGCCACCGAAGACATTCTGCTCTTTGACGAATACGACTGGGTCCTCGTCTGTTTCCGCGGCGAACAGGTGGACGAAGCCGAGGCCCTCCTGACCCGCCGCAGCGTCGGCCCTGCGCAAATCGTCTGGTGTATGCCCCTCTGGCCGCAGCATGCGGAAGAACTCGCCGCACGCGTTCCTCGCTCTCACTACCTGATGCCTGGCGTCTCCGGAGTCTATCGACCCGATCATATCGAGGCGGCCATCCGCCGAACCGAGCTTGCGCCCCTCGGGGAAAGCGACGAAGCAGACTCCCGCGCCCTGGCCAGCCTCCTGACCGCCGCCGGGTTGCCCGCCAGATTGCGCCGCGCCCTTCCCGAACGGATCGCGGGCGGCATCGCGATCCTCTTTCCCCTGCTGCTAGGTCTCGCCACAGAAGACTGGCGCCTGCCAAATCTGCGCCGGAACAAGGCGCGGCTGCGGCTCGTACACGCAGCCCAGGTCGAAGCCCTGCAACTCCTCGCAGCCGAAGGCGTCCAACTGCCACGCTCCACAAGCAGCTACGGACGCATGCACCCCGCCCTCTTCACAGCCGCGTTTCGAGTCGTGACACCCTGCCTGCCCGCATTCGCCCGCGACATGCTCACCGTGCACTTCCGCAAAACGCACGCGCAGCAGATCGCCATGCTCCGCGAGCTGTGCGCCCGGGCCCCGTCCGGCAACGCCCCGGTGCTTCATCAACTCATCGCGTTGGCAGAGGCGAAGGAGAGAACCGGCCCTGCCTAAAAGCTAGAAGTTGACCCCAAGGCCAATGCGACCAAAGGGGCCGCTCCCGTCATATTTTAAAACCGTCTTACGGCCGCCCTCCTCCAACTGAACCGAGTCCGCAAACCGGTATCCGCCCGCCAGAAAGACATTCACCGCTGGGTTCAGATACCACGACGCGCCTGCCTGCAAATCGCCCTGCACAAACTCCCGGTCCAGCGTGCGCACCGTGGAGCCCGACCCCGCAGGGGTGTCAACCGTGTCAATCTGAACATAACCCACACCCACCGACGCCTCCGTCCAGAGCGAAAAAGAAGCGCTACGCAACCACTGCATGTGCCACGGCACCACAACATGCGAGCCCACCAGGTCGGCACGGCTATAGCCCGCGTCGCCCAGGTTCGAATCCCGCGCCGTCAGGCTGCCGAACCGGATGCCCATCTTCTGTCGCGGGTCGTTGAATCGCCAGAGAATGCCAATATCGACGCCAGCCGGATCGTCCACATCCATCGTGCCACCCGAGAGCGCCATACGGTCGACACCGGTGGCATGCACTTGACTCCCCCCCACTGCGACATCGATCGCCATGCGCGTAAAGAAGCCGGTCGGGATCGGCTCCCAGAATCGCGACTCCAGCTTATGGGAAAGCGCCATCACCTGTTCCGGCGTCATCTGATCGATCGCCCGTAAAACGTCATCCGGCGAGACCTCCGCCTTTACCGTGCCGACGGCCATACACACCATAACCACTGCAAGCATTCTTCGCATCGTCATTTCACACGCTCCTCTTCAATGGACACTGATTTAAGGGTGTACAATTTATCAAAACGCTTACGAACTTGCCAGCGTCTCCTCTTGGAGGTCAGGCATTCACTTTCCTAAGGTCCGACTTTGTTCGAGAGCATGCAGGGGACCCATCCCGGCTCGGGAAGCCGAGCCGCTCCGCTCGGGAAATCAAGTGATTCATGGGGCCTAGTAGACCGCTTCGCGTAAGGAGATGCTCCGTTTCCCAGCGGCAGCCTGAAGGGTTGCCAGAACCTAGCCCGGTGCAAAGCGCCGGGAAAACCGACCGTCCACATTACCCGCAGCCTGAAGGGCTGCCAGAACTCTAACGCCAAGATACGCCACAACCACGTCCCGATGCATTCGCCCGGCATCCTGAAGAGAGTACGCACCGCCGGAATCGACAAAGGGGTTCGACAAGGAAGGACGACAAAGAAGGACTGCTCTGCCGTCTGGTTCCCTCAATGTGCGCACTTGTGAATGTAGGACGGTCTATCAGGCCGTCCATCAACGCACGGTT
>SLOV01000231.1 GCA_007132345.1 Kiritimatiellia bacterium | reverse complement strand
GTCCACTAAGAAACGTAAAAGACATAAGAGAAGAATGCCGCACACGCTGGATTTGCAGAGAGCTTGAGGCGGCTTATATATAAGGCCTTCCTCCGCGAGATCCCCGGCCGCACACGCTGGATTTGCAGAGAGCTTGAGGCGGAAACTCCTCAACCCCAACTTCCTCCCTCAAATCCGCCGCACACGCTGGATTTGCAGAGAGCTTGAGGCGGGAAGAGGCGCGGCCTAAAGGAAAAAGGGGTCGGTCCGCACATCCTAACATTTAGAGGTTCCGGCGACAGAGCGGGCACGTCGTCACAGGTGTCAGTCCTCGGATTTTGGTATTGTGATAGAGGCCCCTTCCTTCACCCTGACGGGGGGAATTGCACTGAGGAGAGCCGGCGCATTCCGGCTCCGGAACCGCCAGCGGAGGGCGGTCAAGAGCAGAGCCGCTCCGGAGGCAGGGATGCATGGCTGTAGGTCCGCGGACGTGGGTGTTCAGTGTCCCGGAATGTACTGCGCCGAACAGCCCGCCGAAGATCGCTCCGTCCTACAATCCGTCCGAGGCAGAGGCCGCCGCGCAGACGCGTCGGTCGGAGACCACGTACGAAGTCACGTGGCTACGGTGTGTTGATTTATTCAAGCCGTGCCGTGGCCTCCTGCGATCCAGCGCTGTGCACAATTGCATGGTGATGGGCAGGGGTTTCATCCGTTGAGTTTCCGGGGGTTCAAGAACCCCCGGGAAAAAGCGCTTTCAAGAAAGCGCACTCCACATTTTGGAGCGCGGGTTCTCGCCTACCCGCCGTAGCCTTGGCGAAGGTGGAAACCCGCTTTCTTGCGCGCCTTCTCGAAGGCGCGCTGGTGCTTGGACACTCCGTCCGCGCGCCAAATGAATCAACACACCCGCTACGACTTGGACTAACTTCCCGATCTTGTGCTTCGTGTCCTTCGTGGTGCCCCATCCTATCCGTAACACTCCGTGTTCATCCGTGGTTCAAAAACTGTCCCGTCGCAGGTCGTTGGACCTCCAGCCCGGGCTAATGAATTCCATGGAGGGCGGAGTTACACGACGCCGATATCTTGATGCATAGCTCTCAGTCCTCGCAGCTTGGTCCCGTGATGACGTGGCACCGCTCAATGAGGGGGCACTTAATCCGGCTCCGGAACCGCCAGCGGAGGGCGGTCAAGAGCGGAGCCGCTCCAGACGGGGACACGATGGATTGGGGCGCAAAGGCAGCGCGGCCAACATCTAGGCCCGACCCCACCCCCGGGGCACTGCTTCAGCCCCTGACTGGAGAGCGGTCTCTTCAGGTCGCAGCCATTGACACCAACTGACCGATCATAGATTTTGGTCACGTCAATTGGAACGATTAACCTTGCGCCGCCTCTGAGCATTGGCGATCCAAGGCACAAGGCCATAAGATCCGCGAGCGGCCTCTGGATCTCGCTGCCTGGCGAAGGAGAGGCCTTGAGGGCGGAGGTTGTGTGCGTTGTCGGCGGCCTCGTCTGGGTCGCGCTTGGGCTGGGTGTCTACTGGGCCTACCGGTGATGCAGTTCTCTACGCGGGCCGATTTCTCGCGGGCTCGTGTAACTCGCCCCTCCAGGCAGCATTACCATGGTGGCATGAAGGTAAAGACATCCATCACACTGCCTCAGGATCTGCTGAGACGCATCGAGCAGCGCCAGGCAGAGTTCCGGAGTCGCTCGGAATCTTTCGAAGGTGTCGGGGTCAGCGCTCGTCATTCGCCAATTGGATAGACTGCCGGCATGCGGATACCCATTGACACGAGGGCCTTCCCGTAACAGCGGGTCTTCTTGGAGGGGACTCGTCTCTGTCGTGGGCGAGGTTTGAAGAGATTTGAGTGTACGAGTAGGAGTACGAGTAAGTGTATGTGTACGAGGGTCACACAGGTGTCAGTCCGTGGATTAATACAGAGGCCACCGCATAGCCGACGCAGCTACTTCTCACGGCTCTGCGTGAATACATGCCTTTGATTCCTTTCCCGGTTCTGCAACTGACGTCCCCGTTACCGCCACCAGAGGAACGGTCAGATGAGCCTTGTCTCGTCGGCGTGCTGGCACGTCTTGGCATGGCGGAGAATGACGTCATCGAAAACCCGATGCTCGCCAGGGCTTTTGGATCCGCGCAGAAGAAACTCGCCCGGCCCGTCAAAGAAGATCAGCGGGCCGCATCGGTTCATGACTGCAACCCTTTGCCTACTGCACGGCGGCGCGCATGAAGTCGCGGCGCATAATGGCGATATGCGAGATGCTGATCGCCTTGGGACAAACAGCCTCGCATTCGCCATGGTTGGAACAGTCGCCAAAGCCTTCGCGGTCCATCTGCTCTACCATCTTGAGGGCGCGATGATCCCGCTCCGGCTGGCCCTGCGGCAATAAGGCGAGTTGCGCAACCTTGGCGGAGACGAACAACGAGGCGGAGGCGTTGGGACACGCGGCCACGCAGGCGCCACACCCGATGCAACTGGCTGCGTCCATGGCGCGGTCGGCGTCGAACTTGGAGACCGGAATAGCGTTGCCGTCGGGCGCGGCCCCGGTGTTGACGGAGACATAGCCGCCCTTGGCAATGATCCGGTCAAACGCGCCGCGATCGACCACCAGGTCGCGAACGATCGGAAAGCCAGTGGCCCGAAACGGCTCAACAGAAATTGTGTCGCCGGACTTGAAAGAGCGCATGCGCAGTTCGCAAGTGGTGCAGGCCGACTTCGGGCCATGCGCGATACCGTTGATGACCAGACCGCAAGTCCCGCAAATGCCTTCGCGGCAGTCGCTGTCAAACTCGACGGGCCGCTCGCCGCGGCGGCTGAGATCGTCGTTGAGATGATCTAGCATTTCGAGAAATGACATTTCAGGGCTCACGCCCGATATGGTGTATGGAACCATCATGCCCGGCTGCTCAGGGCCGGACTGACGCCAAATCAGCAGGTTGAGGGTGAGGTGGTTATCCATCTTGAAATCCTTACTTATAGCTTCGCTGCTTCAATTCCATGTTTTCGAAGACCAACGGTTCTTTGTGTAGAACGGGCTCTTCGTCTCTGCCTTTGTATTCCCAGGCGCCAACGAACGCGAAATTCTTGTCGTCGCGTTTGGCCTCGCCATCGCGGGTTCGGTGTTCCTGGCGGAAGTGGCCGCCACAGGACTCTTCGCGCTGGAGTGCGTCGCGGGCCATCAACTCGGCCAGTTCGAAAAAATCGGCCACGCGTCCGGCCATCTCGAGGCTGCGGTTCAGTTCTTCGCCTTCGCCGGGAACGAAGACGGCGTCGTGGTACTCGGCGCGCATTTCGCGAATGCGCCGAATGGCGGTCTCCAAGCCCTCATGGTGGCGGGACATACCGACATCTTCCCAGAGCACTTTGCCAAGTTCGCGATGAAACTCGGTGATGGTCTTCTCGCCTTTCTTTCGTTTGAGCAAGGCGGCCACACTCTCTTTGACCTCCTGCTCGACCGCATCGAAGGCTTCGTGGTCGGTCCCGATGGCGCCGAGCCGTTCGCCGGCGAGATAGGCGCCAATGGTGTATGGGAGCACGAAGTAGCCGTCGGCCAGGCCCTGCATGAGGGCGCTGGCACCGAGGCGATTGGCGCCGTGGTCGGAGAAGTTTGCCTCGCCGAGCACGTGCAGGCCAGGAATGGTGCTCATGAGGTTATAATCGACCCAGAGCCCGCCCATGGTGTAGTGCGGCGCCGGGTAGATGCGCATGGGTGTGTCGTAAGGATCGTCGTCGGTAATCTCGTGGTACATGGCGAAGAGGTTGCCGTATCGCTCCTGCACCTTGTTCCTTCCGAGGCGCTTGATGGCGTCGCCGAAGTCGAGATAGACCGCATAACCGGTCGGGCCAACGCCGTGCCCTTCGTCGCAGACGCGTTTGGAGGCGCGCGAGGCGATATCGCGCGGAACGAGGTTGCCGAAGGCGGGGTAGCGGCGCTCGAGAAAGTAATCGCGTTCGTCTTCCGGAATCTCCGAGGGGCGGCGCTGGTCATGCTTGGCCTTGGGGACCCAGACGCGCCCGTCGTTGCGCAGGCTTTCGCTCATGAGCGTGAGTTTCGACTGCGAGTCGCCACTTTGCGGAATGCAGGTGGGATGGATCTGCGTGTAGCAGGGATTCGCGAAGAGCGCGCCGCGTTTGTGACAGCGCCAGGCGGCGGTGACGTTACAGCTCACGGCGTTGGTGGAGAGGTAATAGGCAGTGGAATAGCCGCCGGTGCAAAGCACCACGGCGTGGGCCGCATATCGCTCGATCTCGCCGTTGGTCAAATTGCGGCAGATGATGCCGCGCGCTTTGCCGTCGACCAGCACGATGTCGAGCATTTCGCGGCGCGGGAACATCTTCACGGTGCCTTCGTTGACCTGGCGCATAAGGGCGCCGTAAGCGCCGAGCATCAATTGCTGGCCCGTCTGACCGCGCGCATAGAATGTGCGGGAGACCTGCGCCCCACCGAAGGAGCGGTTGGCAAGGGTTCCGCCATATTCGCGCGCGAACGGAACGCCTTGCGCCACGCACTGGTCGATGATGTTGACGCTGACTTCGGCCAGGCGATAGACGTTCGCTTCGCGGGCGCGGAAGTCGCCGCCCTTGATGGTGTCATGGAAGAGGCGGCGCACGCTGTCGCCGTCGTTCTGATAATTCTTCGCGGCATTGATGCCGCCCTGCGCGGCGACACTGTGGGCGCGGCGCGGGGAGTCCTGAATACAGAAGGAGAGGACGTTGTATCCCATCTCCGCGAGGGAGGCGGCGGCCGAGGCGCCGGCGAGCCCTGTGCCAACAACGATGATGGTGTGCTTGCGTTTGTTGGCAGGCGAGACCAGGTCGGCATCGCCTCGGAAAACGGTCCACTTCTGTTCGACGGGACCGGACGGAATTTTTGCGTCAAGAAGGGGGGACTTGCCCATTAGATGCCTCCCATGGAAAGGGCTGGGTTTTCGTAAAAGAAGAGAATGACCAGCGGCAGCAGGAAGAAGCCCAGGCCGATCAGGATGGAGAGGGTCACGCCGCCGACGTAGATCACCGGCTGATAGCGCGGGCTGGTGGCGCCGACGGATTGGAAGGCGCTCCAGATGCCGTGCCGGAGGTGGAGACCGAGCAACACCATGACCGCCATGTAGGCGAACGAAATCCACCACACCTTGAAGGTGCTGACGACCAGGGTGTAGAGGTCGCGCATTTCGATGCCGTCGACCACGACCGTGGCGGTGGGCCCGAATTTGAACATACGAACATGGAGGATCACGAAGACCAGGATCACGAGCCCGGAAACGATCATGGTGCGGGAGGCGAAACTCTTGCGGCTGGCCCCGCCTGCATTTCCTGCCTGGTAATAGGGCTGCGGGCGTGCCAGGCGCTTCTTTTGCCAGACACTGATGCCGGCCACGGCATGCGCGCCAAAAAAGAGAATCAGCATGGCGTCTGCCACATAGACGGCCCAACCGTGAATCAGCCGATGCTCCAGAAAGTAGGCATAACTGTTAAAAGCGTCGGGACCCGCATAGAGGAGCAGGTTGCCGATTAAGTGCACAATGACAAACGAGACGAGCAACAGCCCCGTAATGCCCGTTACAAACTTTTTGCCAATGGACGAGGTCAGATTCTTTTTCCAACTGATCATTCGTGTTCCTTCACATTTTCCCGGAAAAAATTCCCGGAAAGGTAGCGTTGCCGACCCGCGCTTGCAAGGCAGGGATGAAAAATCGTGATCAATATTGGACGAGGGTCCCTTCGCGCTTCGCGGCGCGAACGGCGAGGCGGATCGAAAAGAGGCCGATTGGCAGGAGCAGGACGCCGAAGCCGGCCAGCACCAGGAGTTGCGAACTGACCTCCCCGAAGCTTGCGCCCCGATAGACCGCGGCGCGCATGGCCTCCGTGGCATAGGAGATGGGGACCAGGCGGGAGATCCAGGCGAACCGTGCAGGCAATGCGGCGGAAGGGATGATGACGTTTCCGAAGAGAAGCGAAGCGGTGCTGATGACAAAGTTCACCGGGTTGCCCCGCTTGAAATAGACAATGAAGGCGGCCGAAAGGATCCCGATGCCGGAGAGGGCCAGCACGGATAACAGCAGGGTGGCCAGCACGACCCAGAGGCTCCCCGGTTGCAGGCGCACGCCGAAGACCAGAATGCCGACGAGCAGCATGAGGCTCATCTGAATTGCCGACATGACATAACTCCAGACGGAAGCCCCCACCATAATCCGGGAGAGCGGCGTCGGCGTCACCAGCATCGCCTCGAACGTGCCGGATATCTGCTCGGAACGAATCGCCCCGGCATAATTGTACATGGCGATGTTCATGAAGCGCTGCAGCATCATGCCCACGAGAACGTAGGAGAAATAGTCCAGGTTCTGCGTCAGGGCATAGAGCACTTCCCGCTGGCCGATCTCCTCGACAAAGTAAGAAATGAAGTACCAGCTCGCCACCTGGATGAAGAGGCCGGCAACAACCATCAGAAACGAGAGCCGATAGGAGAATTCGCTCAGGAAATCACGAACCAGAAAGGCCCAGGCGACCCGTAGCCAGTTCATGGCGCCTCCTTTTCGGGGGCGGGTGCAACGACATCCACGAAGCCGGCCTCAATATCCGGCTCGACGCGGGAGCATCCGAGTATGCGGCCGGGCCCCCGCAGCGCCGCTTCAAGATAGAGGTGGAGCTGATCCTCCGCCTCGAAACGGATTCTCGCCTCCGAAACGCCACCGCCGAGTTCGCGGCAATGCAGCACTGCCCCCACTCCGACCTCGGGCGACATGCCCTGGACACGGATGGTGTAGAGGATGTCCCGCCCGGTGAGCCCGGTCAGGTCGGCCGGCGGGCCGTCCATTCGCAACTGCCCGCCAACCAGCACCAGCACACGATCGCAGATGCGCCGGGCCACATGCAGGTCGTGGGTGGCGAGGAGAATCGACTTTCCGAGATGGCCATGCATCTGGTCGCGGATCCAGGTCGAGATGCGCTCCGTATGCAGCGGGTCCAGGCTGCGTGTGGGTTCGTCCATGAGCAGTACGGGGGCATCCGACAAAAGGGCCCGCGCCACGGCGAGCCGCTGCTTCATGCCGGCGGATAGATCGGCGAAGCGCCGCTCGGCTTCCCCTTCCAACTCCACCGCGGCGAGCAGTTCGGCGACGCGCGCGCGGCGTGCGGCGCGATGGAGACCGTGGAGGCGCGCAAAGAAATTCAGATTCTCCCGGGCGGTGAGCCGCCAATAGAAGGAGCGCTCGTCGCCGTTGGCCAGGCCGAGCGTGCGGGAAACCGCGGGGTTCGCCGTCGAAACGCCCAGAACTTCCGCTTCGCCTTCGTTGGGCAGCACCAACCCGCAGAGGACTTTCAGCAAGGTGGTCTTCCCCGCCCCGTTCGGGCCCAGCAGGCCCACCAGTTCGCCCTGGTGCACGTCGAAGCTGACGTCCTTCAATGCCTCGGTGCCAGAGCGCGGCCGGGCCGATGCTGTCACGAACTCCCGGAGCGAGCGGCGGCGGGGGTAGCGCTTGCTCACATGCGTGACGCGCAGCGCCAGGGGTGTGTCCGGCGTGGCAGTGGCGGTTGCGCTCATGGGGCAGGCAGTGGCGCTCCATACCATTGAACCCGATAAAGGTCGTGCCGCCGGTCTTTCAGGTTCTGCACCGTCCCGCTGTTTCGCGCCATGCGGATCGATTCGATCCGCAGATCCGCAAAAGCGACCGTCTCGACATTCGGCGTGGTGTCGGCGGCCACCCCGTCGCGCGCGAACGGAAAGTCGCAGGGCGTAATGATGCAGCTTTGGGCATACTGGATGTCCATATTGGCCACACGCGGCAGGTTGCCGACGTTGCCGGACATCACGACGTAACACTGGTTTTCGACGGCCCGCGCCTGGCAGCAGTAGCGGACGCGCAAATAGCTCTGACGCTCGTCGGTGCAGAAGGGAACGAAGATGATATTGGCGCCCTGATCGACAAGGTGCCGCGCCAGTTCGGGGAACTCGCTGTCGTAACAGATGAGAACGCCGATGGGGCCGCAGTCGGTCTCAATCACCGATAGCTCGCTGCCGCCCTCGATATTCCACCAATAGACCTCGTTGGGTGTCGGATGGATTTTCGACTGCTCATGCACCGACCCGTCACGCAGAAAGACGTAACTGATGTTCTCTACCCGCCCATTCGGCATACGGGTCGGATGCGAGCCGGCGATGAAGTTGATATTGTAGCGAATGGCCCATTCCCGAAAGGCCTCCTTCAGCCGCGGCGTGTACTTGGTCAGCTCCTCGATCGAGGACTGCGGCGTCAGTTCCTGGTCCTGGACCGATAGCAGTTGCAGCGAGAACAATTCGGGGAAGACCACGAAATCCGATTTGTAGTCGGCGGTCACATCGATGAAATACTCGACCAGCCCGAGGAATTCCTCGAAAGAAGCGACACGCCGCTGCATGTATTGCACCGTGGCCACGCGCACACTGTCCGGGAGCCGTCCGCCATATTTCTTGCGGGGCGCCCCCTGCTTCTCCTCTTCCACCGCCGGGTTCCGCCAAAGCAAATGAACCGCGCATCCTTTCGAGGCCCGATCGGAGGGCAGGTAGCCCGGCAGGATGCCGATGACTTCGAATCCGTTCCGAAGCTGGAACGAAAGGACCGGGTCCCGATGCTTTCGCTTCTGGATTTGTTCGATGTAGTCTTCAATGCGCGCATAGTGGCGCGCCTGCCGGCTCCAGGTCGGCAAGCGCCCGCCAAAGACGATGCCTTTCAGTCGCCACTCCTGGCAGAGCTTCTTGCGCTCGTTGTAGAGGCGCTGCCCGATCCGGAAGCTGCGATAATCCGGGTCGACGCAGACCTCCATGCCATACAGGTAATCACCGTCCGGATCATGGCGTGAGGCATAGCCCCCGCCGGTAATCGAGGTCCAGGTGTGCGGCGCCAGGGCAATCTCTTCGCCAATGATGAACGTCGCGCAGTAGCCGATCACCCGTTCGTCGTGCAGCACCACGAACTGTCCTTCGGGGAAGTGGTTGATCTGGCCGACGATCATGGCTTCGCTATATCCATCGAGCTCTGCATCGCGATAAGCCCTGGCGGAGAAGTCCGCGATCGCCGGGACATCCGCCAGCGTGGCGTTACGGACAACCATGGGGGACTTCCCGGGAAATTCTTTGCTCTTCTTTTTCATGAATGGGCTCGGTCGATCATCTCGTACGCTTCATTGGCGGGTGCAGCCGATGCTTGTAGCACGAGAGGGCGCTTCCTCCAAGCCCCTGGCAGCGTGTCGAACGGGCTCATTTCACCGACCGATTCGAATTGGAACTCCACGGCATTTCGGTTAGACTGATCTTGCCGTGAAAAAGTGGATTGTCTTCCTGGTTCTGCTCACGTCTGGATTCATCGCGTTCCAGCAGGGATGGCTAGAGCCTTTGAGCGAACAGACGAAACGCTTTTCAAGAGACAAAGAGCCCGCGCCGGAGCCCCGCGACGTGAACGTGGGCGCGCATGGCGTTGCCATGCCCGATACGGCTGCCCCGAACAGGGTCGAGACGACCGGCGAACCGCCGCCCCCGCCACCCCGGCCCGAAGGTCCACCGACCGGCCGCCTGCGCGCGCGCTGTCCTGCCTGTGACGGACAAGGGCGCTACCTCTTCGAAGGCGAGCGCCGCATGGCCCGAACGCTTGCCTGCCAGGTTTGCGGGGGGCGCGGCCACCGGGACATCTTTGTACCGCCCGGCGGACGCGTCTGCGGGCTCTGCAACGGGATGGGGCGTCGCCACGAAATGCTGGACACCGGCCGAATGCGAACCTCGGCCTGCCCGCAATGTGTTGGGCGCGGTGTTCTCGGCCGTTAATGCCGAGAGGCGCAACCCGCCCAACTACAAGTCTGCTTCCACCTCATCGGCCGTGAAGGTCAGGCGCAAGCGTCCTCCCACTGGAGACACCCGGGCGTCCCCTTCGCCAAGACCGCCAAACAACGGAGTTGCCTCCACATGGTAACGACCCGACAAGCGGCGCGGCATGGCAAAGACGACCAAGTCCGGCTTGCTTCGCCCCGGTCGCAGCTCCTCCTGCGCCAGCGATCCGACCACCCGATCAAGCCCCACGCGCTGCACGGGAATCACCAGACTGCTTAAGCCTGTATCGTCCACCAATCGACTGCGCCCCCAAGGATGCATGCCAATCACCGACTGGCGCGACGAGAGATTCTCCACCGTGAGATGGATAACCAGATACTCCTCGTCCGGGGCGTCGATCATCCCCGCAAGATCTTCGACAACGATTTGCTCCCGCCTTACGCCATCGAACGTCACCCTTACCTGATCGAGGGCGATGCTCTCTCCAATTCGAATGGGCTGCGCCGGCACGGGCGCATCGGGCTCAGCCGGTTCAGCCACCTCCTCCGTCTCCAACGCCTCTTCCTCCGCATGCGGCGGCGCGGGCTCCACGGAGACAAGAGGGCCCGGTTCCACGCGCTCGCGACCCGGCGCGAGCGAAAACGGGATACGCTCCCCCAGCGCAGGAAGAACACCCGGGAACCCGAGGAGATGTGCCACACCCAGCCCGACCACAGGGCCCAGCAGCGAAAACGCCAGCAGGCCATAGACCAACGCGGTGCGGCGCGACTGCAGCAGCACGCCGCCGCACGCAAGCGCGCCCACAAATAAAACGCCATATAGCAGCAATGCCCCAGGCGCCGCCGCAAGCAGCAGGACACCGCCGAAGAAGGCCAGCCAACCGGCGACCAGCAAAGCGGATTCCACAGGAACGGTTTGACTGCGCCCCTCTCGCTTCTTTCTTGCCGTGCCTGCTTCGACAAGCCCTTCACCAGGCCGCCACGCGTGTTCAGGTTTGGTGATCGGACTCTTCTTCGCCTCGGCGACCCGCGCCGCGACCGGAGCCGACTTGCCCTCTTTCTTTTTGCGAATTTTTGGCGGTGGTGCTGGCGATCCCGCAGGTGCAGGACCAGGCGCAACAGCCTCCTTTTTCGCGTCGGTGGGAGGCTCATGGGGAACAGGTTCTTCTTCCGACGCGACGATATCAGGGGAGACGCCAGGAGATGGAACACCCTCCGCCGGTCGTTCCGGAACCGCTTCGTTTACCATCTGAACGGGTTCCGCGGGGCGCTTCAGTGGCGCGCCGTCTCCCTTCGCCCCCTCCGGCCTCGGCACAACCACGCGAGCGGGCTTATCCATTTCCAAGGCCCGCGCTTCGGCCGCCTGGCGTTCCAGCCGGATGCGCGCCTCCCGCTCTACTTCCGCCACGGCGTCTTTCACCCGGATCGCGTTCTCCAAACGCTCCCGCTCCGCGGCGGCGTCGGACGCGATCTTGTCGCGCTCCTTCCGCTCGCGCGACAATTCCTCTTCCCATCGCTGCACAGCGAGGCGGAGTTGTTCCACTTCACGCGTCAACTCGTGCTCACGGGCTACGAACCCTTCACGATCCTGATCGGCACGCCCCTCAATTTCGCGCGCCGACTGCTGCAATTGCTGGATCTTGGCGGCCAACTCTGTTTCGCGCCGCTCCCGTTCTTCCTTCTGTACCTCCAGATCCTGCTCACGGGTCTTCAGGTCGCTCTCCAACTGCATCAGGCGTTGCTTGTTGGCCTTGGCTTGTTCGTGCGACTCCCCACGCAGACGATCGAGCGCTGACTCAAGCTCCTGCCGCTCTTCCGCCAACTTCGCGGCACGAGATTCGGCCTCGCTCAGCTTCGATTCCAGACCCTTGCATTCGCTAGCCAGGCGCGCTTCGAGTTCCTGCTTTGTCGTCTCCACCAACGCCGCGCTCTCACTGCTGCGCTGCTCCAGCGCCGCCTTCTCTTCCGCCCAGCCGGTGCGTGCCTGCTCCAGCTCCTCCGACAACTTCGCGGCACGAGCTTCGGCCTCGCTCAGCTTCGATTCCAGGCCCTTGCATTCGCTGGCCAGGCGCGCTTCGAGTTCCTGCTTTGTTGTCTCCACCAACGCTGCGCTCTCGCTGCTGCGCTGCTCCAGCGCCGCCTTCTCTTCCGCCCAGCCGGTGCGTGCCTGATCCAGCTCCTCCGATAGCTTCGCGGCGCGCGCTTCGGCTTCGCCCAGCTTCGACTCCAGAGCCTTGCATTCGCTAGCCAGACGCGCTTCGAGTTCCTGCTTTGTTGTCTCAACCAACGCCACGCTCTCGCTGCTGCGCTGCTCCAGCGCCGCCTTCTCTTCCGCCCAGCCGGCGCGCGCCTGATCCAGCTCCTCCGACAACTTCGCGGCTCGCGCTTCCGCTTCGCCCAGCTTCGATTCCAGACCCTTGCATTCGCT
>SLOV01000402.1 GCA_007132345.1 Kiritimatiellia bacterium | reverse complement strand
ACGACGGTACGCAACGCCGAGCAGACCAAGCGCCATCAGGCCGAGTGTGCCCGGCTCAGGAACTGCGGTGAACTCGCCCAGATTCAGACGGTCACCTTCCTCGGGCGAAGAGAGGCGCACAACAAAGTCGCCAGCATCGACGGCCGTACTGCCAAAGCTTGCTCCATACGTTTCCCAATCCAGCGGGTTGGTGGAAGCAATAGAGTCAGAAACCAACGTCCAGTCGGCTCCGCCATTCAGAGAGTAATCCAAGGTCCATGGATTATTGCTTGATGGTTCAGTCGTGCTCCACCCACGAACTTGAATGCTGAAGCCCGACCATGTGCCGGCGTTGTCATTCACAGCCGTCCAGACACTGTCACGCAAGCGCCAGGAATAGTCACCAATCCTGCGATCCGCCGTAGTTTCCCGGAGGACGTCGTCCGTAGCGAGAAAACTCCAACCACCTTCCTCGTATGTCACGTCATCCGCATACGAAGTAAGTGAGGAGGCAGATGCCCAAGCATCCGCATCACTAAAGTCAATCGTGATGAATGCGGCCTGCGCACCAACCGCCATCAAGGCCACACTCGCGGCCAACGCCATCAATTTCTTCATATCCAGTCTCCTTATCTTTCTGGTTCCCATTTCAACGATCATTCCCCAGATCATGCCCCCACCGACTCGACGCCTGAAGAATCGGTTTCGGTACACGCTCCGGCAACAGAACTGAAGGCTACCTCTGGAACAAGCGATTGGCAAGTTTTCATTGCAAGAGACTTCCGTTAGCACGCCCCAACGATACCCTGCTGAACGCAACCTGCTTTCCAGCAGACAGTTGGCTGGTTCTTTGCCGGCAAAGCACCCCCAAAGGAAAAGATTTTTATTGACTTAATTTTTTGGTTTTCCGCCGTTTGATGCGCGGCACGGTGGCGGCGACCGACGCCACGTCGGCTGTGCAGACCTATACGCCATTGAACTGAACCTACCACTTCCCGATTTCTTTCCTGATTTTCTCCGAGCTCGGGGCGCTGCTGTCGCGGGTTTGGTTGGAGCGAGGTTGGTGAGGGGAAGAAAGACAAAGCGGCGTCGAGCCGCCGCAGTCCAAAGCGGCTTCGACGCCGCTTTCCCGCTCGCACGCGATCGGCTCCACTTCAAAGTCGTCACGCACCTTCAACCGGTCGATCCGAAAGCTGTTCACTGTCTTGAAATGAGCCGGACGCGCCCTTCGGGCAAACCAAGCAGCCGAACACCACGGATACAGCTCGGCGTTGGAAACAAGCCCATGATGGACCGGGTTCTCAGCGTCACCATATAGGCGCCCTGCTCGGAGAGGCGATGAACTGGCGCATGGGGCCAATCGTTCATGGGCGAAGCATGCGCCTGGCGGAAAGCGGCGTCAAGCCGCCGCACCGAAAGGCCGCTGCGCGGCCCGCAGATGGCGGCGCAGCCGCTTTCCATCTCGCCCCCCCTTCAATCCTCCGCCCGCTCTCCTTCGGGCGCCATCTTTACAAGGCGCGGTTGGAAGCGCGCCACCACCTCCACAAGTTCGGCCTGCGCGGCCATGACCTCGTCGATGTTCTTGTAGGCCATGGGCACTTCGTCGAGCCCGGCGGAAAGCAAGACCACCTGCCGCTCTTCAAGATAGGCGGAGGCCTGCTTCCAACGGAACTGCTCCTTGGCCTGCTTCCGGCTCATGCGACGCCCCGCACCGTGCGCCGCTGAGTCTAACGAATCGGCCACGCCTTTGCCACGCACCACGTAGCCCGGATCGGCCATCGACCCGGGAATGATCCCCACCACACCCGCCGCCGCGGGTGTTGCGCCTTTGCGGTGCACTACCATTTCTTCGTCATCGTGCACCTCCTTCCACGCGAAGTTGTGGTGGTTCTCGATGTCGAGCAACACATCGACGCCGAGCCGCCGCGATATGGCACGATGAATACAGGCGTGGTTCGCCGCTGCGTAGCGCCCCATCAAATGCATGGCCTGCCAATACTCCTGGCCTGGCTCGCTGTCGAGATCGAGCCAGGCGAGATGCTTCAACTCCTTCGGCAGTTCGGGGTGCAGGTTCATGGCGAGCCGGCTGTAGTGGTCCGCCACAGATGCGCCCGTGCCGCGACTGCCGCTGTGGCTGAGCAGCGCCAGATATTCGCCCGCCTCCAAACCGAGGTCGGCCTGCGGCAGGGTCAAGACGCCGAACTCAACGAAGTGGTTGCCGCTGCCGCTCGTGCCGAGTTGGCTCCAGGCCTTGTCGCGGTTGCGCTGCGTCACGGAACTCACGTCCCAGTCAGCATCGAGCACCTCGTGCTCGCGGCGCTTCCGGAAACTGGCGCCGATACCGAAGCGCGTCTCTTCCTCCAGCGTCTTGCGCAGCCGTTCGCGCTGCCCGCCCAGCGCGTGGAGGGGCAGGTCTAACACAGTGAGCTTCATGCGGCAGGCGATGTCCACGCCGACCGCATAAGGGATCACCGCATGGCGCACACCGAGCACGCCGCCGATGGGCAGGCCATAGCCGACATGCGCGTCGGGCATGAGCGCGCCGCGCGCGGAGACCGGCAGGCGACAGGCGTTCTCCATCTGCTGCACCGCGGCCGCGTCGAGATCGGTTCCCCACTGCCGGTAGGGGGCGCGGTCCGCTCGCTCCCGGTAGGAGGCGCGCGCCGCGCGGGCCGCGAGAATCGCCTCGGCCAGCTCGCCGAAGAGGGCGTGCCCCCGGAAGGTCTCGGGGTTCTTGACGATGGCCCGGATCTCCGTATGCAGGCGGGCGCGCTTCATGCCGCGCTGCCGGGCCTTGGCCAGGGTCCGATTCGCAACCTCCAGGCAGGCGCCGCCGGGCAGGCCCATGTGCAATAGCTCGCGCTTGTTCACGTCAATTCCCCAAAAAGCGGTCCCAAGCCGACGCATCAAGGGCGCCGCGCCCGAAGTAGCGGTCCGTCCCGCGCGGCCCGGCATCGGTGAGGGCCTGGAAGAAGGCGCGCTCCGCTTCAACGGCGGTGGCGCCGGGGTTCTGTTCGAAGTAGAGCGCGAAGGCGCGCGACACGTTGGCGCTGGCGATGGAGGTGCCCGCATAGCTGCCGGGCGGGCCGCGATGCCCGACCGGGAACGCGCCCGTGCCCGGTGCGGCGGCGGCGATGAAGTCCCCGTAGTTGGATCGCTCCCAGAGGCTACCATCGCGGTTCATGGCGGAGACGGCGACGACTTCGTCGAAGGCCGCGGGATAGACGCGGCGCTGCGTTGGCTCGTTGCCCGCGGAGGCCACGAGCACAATGTCCTGTTCGCGGGCCCGCCGCACGGCGTCGCGCAGAAAGGCGCTGTTGGCCTCCGTGCCCCAGCTCATATTAATGACACGCGCGCCGATCTGTGCTGCGTAGTTGATGGCGTTGATGATGCCGACGCTGGTGGCGCGGCCGTTGTCGTCGAAGGCGCGCACGGCGAGTATCGGCACGCGCTGGCGGCCGACCTCGTCCGGCAGGCCCCACGGCACCACCTGGCCGGAGGCCACCATGGCCATCTGTGTGCCGTGCCCCAACGGATCGGAGAGCGAGCGGGTCGGGTCCAGGGCATCGAAGCGGCCGACGACCGAATCGTCGAAAGTGAAAGTCGGCGAGAGGCCGGAGTCGAAGATGGCGAGGGCGGGCTGGCGGGAGTGGACGGGCACGAAGTCCTGCCCGTCGCCGGCGGGCGCGGCCGCGGTGCGAGTCGACGCATCGCCGGGCGCCTGCGCGGGCGCGGGCAGCTCGTAAATGTAGTTCGGCTCGGCAACGGAGACGGCGCCCTGCGTGCGGAGCTGCTGCACGAGGGCGAAGACATCCGAGTCGGGCGGCAACCGCACGCGGTAGATGCCGAGCTCGGGAATGCTCTCCACCAGTGTGCCGCCGACCATGGCGAGTAGCGCGCGGAACTCAGCGGCGGTCGTGCCGCGCTGCACGCCGATCAGGAGTTCGTCGCGCACGAACGGTTCGTTCGGGCGCAGGGGTTTGCGGCCCACCTCGAATCCTTCGCTCGGACGCGGCAGGGGCCGGACGGCGCGGCGCTGGCCGGGGCGGAAGACATGAATCGACTCCAGCCGCGGCAGCGGGCCGAGCGGGCCGTGAATAACCTCCCAGTAGAGGAGATAGTTGAAGGACTCCAGAAGCTGCGCCAGGGCGGACTCCAGCGGCTCGCCGTCGATCTCTCCGTGCACCATGGCATCGATGCCCGGCTCCATGTTGACCCGCACCCCGGCATGCTGAAACTGTTCGAGCACGGCGCGCAGCGAGCTCTGGTTGGCCCGCAGATGCAGGAAGCCGCCGTCGAGCCGGACTTCGGGCACGCGCCCGAGTGCGCCGGCCGTGAAGAAGGGCAAGAGCAAGATGCAGGTGAACAGAAGGCGCTTCATATCGTCAAAACCAGTAGATCGTGCATGGGCGGCAGGGCTTGCCTCGGAGGAGAGGATATTTGACGCCCGTGCGTATAGAGTCTTACACTACCACCAATCTCATGCGTTGTCGGCCAACATTCTCCTGCTCGCTCGCCATGGCTCTGGCCGCGGTGACCGCCATGCCTCATGCGCGGGCGGAAGCCGAAGGAGGCGCGGCGGAAGAGGCGCGCCCCCCAGCGCGGGCCACCAGGGCCAGGAACGGCGCGGCCCGGCGCCAGATGCGGGTTATCGAGATGTACGATCCCGGCTTTCGCTTTTCCGGACCCACTCGACAGGATCGCGCTGTGGAGCGGGCCGCCTCCCGAGCACCGGATGGCATCCGCACGGACGAAGACCAGCCGCCGCAGAGCCCTTTCACCCCGCCACCGCGCACCATGCCCGAAGAAGAACCGTCCAGCCTCTGGCTGGACATTCTTTATGGGCGCGACGCAGACGATGCCGACGCCCAGCCAGTTGACGATGACCCGTTCCAACAGCTCTGGGGTGGCGCCCCCACCGACCTGCCGGTAGGTCAGCTCTTCGCCGACCCCTACGAGCAAATGCTCCAATCCTATCGAGAACTCATGCAAGAGGAAGAGCGCCGGGTGCAAATGCAGCTCCTTGGTGAGTCCACCGAGGCCGATCCTTTTACCAGGCTGGGTGAGGTGGACCCTCGCCTCGGACGAGAGAACGCCGCCATGTCGGAATACGAGCCGGCGCTGGCCAATCTGCTGCGCGAGGCAACGCGCGGCATCGACCCGAACGCGCTGGAAGAACTGAGCCCCCAGGACCTGCGGGCCTTGGCCAGCGAACCCTTCTCCCCTACCATCGATCTCCCGGGCAGCAGGGTCGAACCGGAAGAAACGGCTTGGGACCCAACCGAATGGCGCTCTTTGCTTGCCGGACGCAGCACGGACGAGCCGGACCGCATGGTGCGTGACATGGCGCAGGAGGGGTCCGCCCCCGAAATGCCGATCCGGATCGGGCGCCGCGGCGAGGAAGACCGGGACTTCGCCGGGCTCGGCGAACTGCGCCGTCAGCTCATGCGGGTCAATACGCCCGACCCGTCGGAGACCGCGCTCTCCTTCGCACCTACGCCGATGGGAGCCAGTGCCTGGGAGGCGGATCCCGTCGCCTTCCTCGACACGGACGATCCATTTGAAGCGGGAGATCGCAATTTTGGCAGCGCGCGAGAGACGCTTGCGGACCGCCGGCTGGGCGGTGGTACGAGAATGGAGGGGGGCGGGCTCGATTCCTCGTCCGTCTCGCTGGATGAACGGGGAGGCCTCTTCGGGCGCCTGGGCCGTGGCGGCGACGATACGGGCGGGAGCCTGTTTGGCGGGTCGGACCAGACCAGAGCGACCGACCGTCGACCGAGCTTTGACCCCCGTGACACCTCCGATCCCTTCGGCCAAGCCGACCGCTTCGGCAGCGATGTGGATTGGGGTGGTCTGGGGCGCTGAGCTGAACGGCGCTGATTTCGAAGAGATTCCCCACGATCTGCAGCGAATCGCGATAAATTGCAGCGCCGGCCCGCAAAAGAAAACCGCCGCCCCACACCCGGAGGCGTGAGGCGGCGGCATCAAAGAACTACGCTGGATTACGGAGTCGGGTAGACCACCGCCGCACCGGCGCGGAGATCCTGAATATACGCCTGAAAGGCCTGCGCCCGGCGCTGATTCACAAGCACCTCAACAATCTGTTCGCGGGCTTCCTCCAGGTCCGGCTCGGTCGGCTCCATGCGGTCCAGCACCTCGATGAGATGGAACCCGAAGCGCGTTTCGACGACATCGCCGACCACACCGATTTCCTGGCTGAACGCCGCCTCTTCGAACGGCGGCACCATCTGACCGCGCGTAAAGGTGCCCAGGTCACCGCCGCGGGTGTTGCTGGGGCAGGTTGACTTTTCGGCCGCCACGGTCTCGAAGGAGGCGCCATCCAGCAGCTCGGCGCGAAGGCCCTCGATCTCCGCGCGCTTCGCATCGCGCTCTTCGTCCGAAGCGTCCGCATCGACGGAAATCAGGATGTGCCGGGCATGCACCGATTCCGGCTGCGCCATACGATCCTTCTCCCGCTCGAAGAACTCCTGCACCTCTTCGTCGGAGACCTCCAGTTGATCGCCCAGACGCTCGTCGAGCAGCTTCTGCGCCGCGAGCTGGAATTTAACGTCGCTGCGCATCTCCTCGATGCTCAGCCCGCGCTGCTCCAGAAACTCTTCAAGGGTAAAGCCCGGCGGCAACCCTTCGCGCGCCTGGTCGACGAATTCTTCGACCTCTGCATCGTCCACGGTGATGCCGCTCTTCTCCAACTCGCTCTGAATCAGGGTGCGGTTCACGAAGTCGTCCACAATTTGGGCACGCATCCGTTCGCGGATCGACTCGAGCTGCGCGGGAGGCACCTGGCCGGCGAACATGTTCAGCCGCTTTTCAACTTCCGCATCGGCTTCCGCCGCGGTGAAGGCCACGCCCTCGACTTCGACAAGGACCTCTTCAACCGGCTCCTCGACCTCTGCCGCTGCCGCTGCCGCTGCAAGGTCAGGAATGGGGGGCAGGGTGACTTCGACAACTTCATCCGCATCGACGTCGAGGATCTCGACCGGTTCGACGACGGCAACCTCGCTATCGACGACGGTGTCGGCAACATCGGCAACGACCTCGGCTGCTTCTTCCGCAACGGTGTCCGCGGCGTCAGCCGCCGTTTCGCCCCAGGTATGAAGCTCTGCCGCGGCTTCGGCGGCTTCGGCGGCCGCGGCCTCGGTTTCCGCGATGGCTTCTTCGGGCACATCGATCTCGATGGTCACCTCTTCCACCTGCTGGGCGGCCCGCCTCAGGCGGTCCTGTGACTCGTCGGCCGCCCCCCCCGCCTGGCCGGCGGCGGCTTCCGCGCGCTGGGTGGCTTGTTCGAGGGCACTCAACAGGCCTGGATCCTGGGCGGAGGCCGAGAAGACGAGCCCTGCCGCGAGCAGGCTGCTGACGACGGCAACCTCGTTCGTTCTGTTTCGTTTCATCTGATGATCTTCCTTTCGTTTCATGAAGACGGGCCGTAAAGCCACAATGCTGGCAGGGGCCAAGGAACCCCCGTTCTGGTTACAGGCGTCGGACTATAGCAGCCCCTCCGTACGGTGTCCAAGACTGGATTTCGGGGGCGTATCCCGAATGACAGATGGTGGGCCAGAAGGTCGTGACAATGGGCGAAAGACCATTCGTAATACCTGCTTCAGCTCTCTCCAGGGCCAGCCATGTAGGCGCCGAGCGCCTGGGCCAGGGAGAGATGGTTCTCGCAGGGCGTGTCGGGCGTCCAGGTCAGCGCGCAGGCCACTTCGCGACCTGGCCCCGCTTTACCGTGGGTGCCCTTCACGCGGGCGCCATTCTGGCTGACGCGCGGTGGGGGCCAGCCCCAGAAGAGCTCACAGGGGTCGTAGCCGGGCTTGTTGTGAATGTCGATGTGCGTGGCGTAGTCCGGGGCCTCCCGTGGATCGGTCCACCACGGATATGCGAACCAGTGCCCCTCCGCGGCCACCAGGACGAAGTCCCCGGCCCGTTGTTCGTGGGCGAGACCGGCTTCCTGGAGGGCGGCGCCATGCAGGATGCGCTCCACGCCATCGAGCTGTTCCAGCGTGGCGCGTACGGCCTCCCGCTGCGCCGGGTCCTGCACGTAAACATGCGCAATCTCGTGGTCAACCATGGCAAAGGCGGCGGCGTGAAAGAAATCGGGGTAGGCCATCCCCTTGACGGTGTGCATGGTGAACCAGCCGGCGTCGCGCAGGGCCCGGTTCGGGTAGATGGGGCCGGCCTCCGCGGAGCGAATGGCATAATCGCCCACCACACAGACCTCCCAGCCATGCGAGCGGGCGGCGCGATGCAGGAGGTCGAGCATATCGAGCGTCTGTTTCAGGGCACGGGCCGCCTCGGGGGCGGCGGGGCCGCGGCGTTGCAGGTCATAGTCGAGGTTCGGGAGGTAGGCAAAGAGCAGATCGGGCGCGTCGGCGCAGGCCATGATCGCGGCGGCGGCGTTTGTAATCCAGTCGCTCGACCGATGGGAGGCGAGCGGGCCCCAGTAGTGCATCAAGTTGAAGGAGCGCCCGAGCGTGGCGCAGAGATCCGGATAGAGCGACTCGGGGCGGCAGCGACAGTCCTGAATCATCCCGCCGGAGTGTTTGTGGATCGGGCGCGGAGAGAGCACCATATCAACCGCTTCGCCCAGGCTCTGCTGCCAGAAGATCATGCCGACGCGCTTGCCCTGGGCGCGGGCCGATTCCCAGATGCGTGGGCCTTGCACGAGGCTTGCGGCCTGTTCCCAGAAGAGCACCTTGCGGAGGTCCCGAAAATAGAAGCCGTTGGCGACAACGCCATGTTCGCCGGGGGGCAGTCCGGTGCGAAGGCTGGCCTGCACCGGACAGGTCAGCGCCGGAAAGACGGGCGTGATCGGAAAGAAAGAGAACGCCGTGCCGCGGCCCAGCTCCGGTTCGACAAGGTCCCAGCCGAGGGCGGCCACCTGGACCACGAGTAGTCTGGCCTTTTCCGACATGGCAGTATGCTACCCCGTTTTCATGAGGCGTAGAAGCTCTTCTCCATCAAGGCATGCAGCGGCCAGGCAGCCAGCAGAATACAGAGGACCACAATCTGAAGCGGCGCAGCGCCCGTCATCGAGACCACCGCCGCCTGGAAGAAGATCAGCCCGCGCAGGAGCAGGCCGACGGCGGAAACGCGCTCCAGGTCGTCGGCAGAGCCGGTCCGCGCCGGGCGCCAGGCGCGGACCAAGACCAGGAAGGCGCCACCGGCCAAAGCCGCCAGAAGAGTCAGTGTGACCAGAAGCCGCCCCGGCGAGAGGGTGTACCAGAGCGGCGCGCAGAGGGCGATGGCCCCGCACGCCCCAAGGAACGGGGCGATGCCTGCCCAGACCGGCAAGCGGGGCTGACGCTCGAAACGGGCATAGAGGCTCAGGCCGAGAATATAAACAGCAACCGCCCCGGCCACGCGTCCGGCCTCGGCGCTGAGGGGCGGATTGCCCCGCACAGCGAAGGCACCGAGCAAGACCGAGAGGCCGCGACAAAGTCCCAGCGCGAGCGGGCCCAGCCAGGGAATGTGCTTCAGTTCCAGGTTGTAGGCAGAGATCGCCACGACAAGGCTGGCGCCAATGATCAGGGAGTCGAATCCGTTCAGCACGCTCAGGCCGAGCCCCAGCACCAGGGTCGCGAAGACGGCGGCTTCGGCGGTGACGATCGGAATCAGCCCGAATGGCAGAGGCCGCCAGGGGTTCCGATGCAGATCGCGACGCACATCCACGACATCATTGAAGATAATGCCGCCGATGTAGAAGAGCGTCGCCGCCGCCATGGCCACCCAGATGTGCTGCGTGGCCCAGGAGTGTGTGGGGGCCATCACCATAAATCCAATGACGACGTCACCCGGAACGGTGAGCAGGTTCGGCAAGCGGATCAGCCGCAGCCAGTTGCCGATCTGCGTCGTGTTATACCGGGAAGGCGGCTCGAATTCGGGA
This sequence comes from Kiritimatiellia bacterium, assembly GCA_007132345.1. Classification (GTDB taxonomy): domain Bacteria; phylum Verrucomicrobiota; class Kiritimatiellia; order SLOV01; family SLOV01; genus SLOV01. The sequence continues at coordinate 2,340 of SLOV01000402.1, read as the reverse complement.
TCTGGCGCTAGATCGTCCAATCCAAGCTCCCGCTGAAATCCTGAAACGACTCCGGATCGGTGCACGGTACAGAACAGGGGCTAGGGCATCGGTTCCATGCCGTTGAGCGACATGCGGGGCAGTCCCAGCTTCTGCAAGGCGTCACGAACCTCCGCTGCATGCTCGTAGTCCTCGGACCGGATCGCATCCCGGAGTTCGTCACGCAGGCGCTCCTCCTCGGATTTCGGCTTACGGGACGAAATCCTGCGCCGAAGATCGTCCAGAATCGCGCGCTCCTGGCTGGCGTCCACGCTCGAATCGTCGCTGTACTCCAGTCCGAAGGCATCGATGTCGGCAATCGCATCCTCAATCGTTCGCAGCGCCATTTCGACATCTTCATGCTTGATCAGCTTCTCCGCCCGCGCCCGGGCATTCATCATGCGCACATAGGGGAAGAACTGCAGAAACTGCCAGGCCAGATCGTCGTCCGTCGCATACTGGGAAACCAGATCGAGCAGGTCGAGATTATGGCTGGTGTCCTCAATGACGCCATCGAGGTAGCCAAGGGCATAAAACGCCAGATACCTGTAGTAAAACTGGAGCGCCTCCTGTTGAAGCTCCGCGCAGGCTTCCGGCCCAAGTTCCAGGGGTTGGGCCTCGTCCTGCTGCTCTTCGAGGTGCAGGTAGTACTCCAGCAGAGAACTGCACCCTTCGGGCTGGTGCCCGTCCGGCCGCCCCTTTGCCTCCATCTGCAAGACGCCAAGGTTGACCCGAAGCTGCACCTTCGGGTGGCCGTCATCGCCCTGAATCCAGCGCGCGGCGATCCCATTCGCATCGAATTCCCAGTCGTTCAGTATCTGACCCAAATCTTTGCTCAAGAAAAACCTCTCTTCCCAAGTTCCACCCACATCATAGCGTCCCCCCCCTGCATTTCAATGCTTGTCTGAAAAACGGGGTCGCGCAATGGCCCATCAAATCCTATAGAATCCCCCCATGCAGACCCCGCTCCACCCCCTGCACCAGGCCCTCGGCGCACGCATGGCCCCTTTTGCCGGCTGGGACATGCCAACTCAATACCGCGGAATTCTGGCCGAACACGAACAGACCCGCCAGCGCGCCGCCATCTTCGACACCTGCCACATGGGCGAGTTCGAAATCGCCGGGCCAGACGCGGCATCCGACCTGGAGCGCCTCCTGACCCAGCGCATCGACTCCCTGCAGCCAGGGCAATGCCGCTACGGCTACCTGTTGCAGGAGGACGGCGGTGTGCTGGACGACGTGATGGTCTTCCGCCGGGGGCCCGACCGCTTCTTTGTCGTCGTCAATGCGGGCACCCGCGAAGCCGATGCGGACTGGATTCAGGCGCACCTCTCCCCCGGCACGCACTTCGCGGACCTCTCGCCGGAGCGCGGCAAGCTGGATGTGCAGGGCCCCGCCGCGCGCCCCGCCATCGAGCGGGCGCTGGGCGGCACGCTGCCGGACCTCCGCTACTTCCGCTTTGTCGATCTGGAGCTTGCCGGGGTGCCGGTCACGCTCAGCCGCACCGGCTACACGGGCGAATTCGGCTACGAACTCTTCCTCCCCGCCGCCGCCACGGAGGCCCTGTGGCAGGCCCTCACGGCGCCGGGCGACATCCAGCCCGCCGGGCTCGGCGCCCGCGACACCCTCCGCCTGGAGGCAGGCTACCCCCTCTACGGCCACGAGCTGAGCCATACACGATCGCCGGTATCCGCTTCCCGCGGCGCGTTTATGGACCTGCAAAAGGACTTCATCGGCAAACCCGTTGTGGAAAAAGAGTTACAGGCCAGCCCCGCGCGGATTCTCGCGGGCCTTCTGCTGGAAAGCAAACGCGCCGCCCGCGCCGGCGATACGGTGCTGGCCAACGGGGTGGAGGTCGGCGAGATCACCAGCGGCTCGCTCGCCCCCAGCCTCGGCGTGGCTGTGGCCATGGCCTATGTCGATGCGGCGCTCTCGACGCCCGGCACCCGCCTCGAAGTGGGCGTACGGGGCGGGGCGTTGCCCGCCACGGTCGTCGAAATGCCCTTCTATCGCAAAGGCACAGCCCGAAAACCCGCCGACTGGCGCGGCGCCCCGCTCCAGGTGAATTGAAGGTCTGGTGCCCATTGTAAGGCGCAAACACGATTTCTCGTTCGGGGTTCAGGCGGGCGTATTTCTGGTGGTGCTCCGCTTGGAAGATGAAAAGCATTCATTATTCTGGCTTCGGGCTTCCTTCGGGCTTGGGTATTTGGGTACTTCGTTATTCGTGTCCACTAAACCATGCCCGTTCGTCAATCAGCCATGGTCCTTGGCAAATGCGCCCCGCTGAGAGGCTGGAAACATGGTGCGATACCTGCTATCTTT
>SLOV01000117.1 GCA_007132345.1 Kiritimatiellia bacterium | reverse complement strand
ACGAGATGATTCGAACCGTTGCGATTCATGTCGGCTTGACCCATCGCCACCCGAGGGTGATCGATGCGGCCAAGACCTTGACTCGTTTGCTCTTCCGCATCTCGGAGGGGCGGGAATTGGATCACGCTCTCGCTGAAATCGCTCAGGGCTGGATCTCCCTTGCCTCATTCCGCAAGCTTCGGCAGCAGCCCGACCGGGTCGTTATTGGCCGGGTATTTAGTCCAGCGTGCTACATCGATGACGCCTTTCCCGCCGCGTTGTATCTAACCTGGCGGCATCAGCATGACTTTTCGTCGGCGATCTGTGCCAATGCGATGGCCGGTGGCGATAACTGCCATCGTGGCGCAGTGGTAGGCGCCTTGCTCGGGGCGATTCATGGCGTTGCCGACCCCTGGCTCAGCGGGCTCAACCCTGCGCCGCCCGCTCTTTCGGCGTGTGAAGGGCGGCAATGATCGGCTTCATGCCGTGTTCGTGGCCGAGCCACCGGGTCCACTTCGACAAATGCCGAGGCCGGGTTTGTTAGAGAGTTGCTTGTGTCTTCGATGAACTTGACGGGACTGCCGCTTCGTTGCCGCAATTCCAGCGGCTCTACGACCTTCCGCCGCTCCGGCGCCATACCGTGGCCTCGACGATAACATACTCGAACTTGCGCTGATGCTCGCGAATGACCATTGGCAGGTCCAGTCTGCGCAGAAGGCGGAAGGTCGGTTCGAGCTGCTCCCTGAGCCCATCGAGGGTGCGAACTGCGTGGCCCTCCCGGTTGAAACCACCCACCCAATGGGCGCGCGGGGTATGAATCTCCTTCCACGTGGAGGGCGTTGTGAGCACAAGCAGTCCGTCGGGCCGCACCAGGGCGGGCAGGCGGTCCAGGAATCGGGAGGGATGTCGGAGGCGGCAGATCAGATTCGAGGCGAGAACGACATCGAAAGCGCCTAGCCTGCTGGGCAGCTTCTCCGCGTCCCCGCGCGTAAATCGAACGCGGGAACGATCGATATCCGGCGGAACCGAAAGCTCTATACGGCTGGCGAGTTCTCCTTGGTCCACCCTTTCGATCGTCACGCTGCCTTTCTTCGCAAGCCGCCGGGCGGCAGTGACGAAACGTTGCGAGAAGTCCACTCCAATCACTTGCGTGAAGCGACGCGCCAGTTCGAAGCTCGACCGGCCTACGGCGCAGCCGACATCCAGGGCCCGCTCATTCGAAGGAATCGACAGCCTGGCCAGGGTTGTGGAAACACATTGCACGGGAAAGGAAAGCGCCTTTTTGGGCACAAACCGTTCCGACGATATATCTTGCTCCGTTCCGTAATGAAATAGCAGGTACTGGGATAGGCCCTCGTCGGACTCGTAGTAAGGCTGCTTCACGGCATCAAGATGGCAATGGCTCAGCGCGCACTGAATCGAGAAGATTGGTCAAATAGGTTGTCGGCCGATAGTTCTCGATGATCACATGGGTAGTACCGCCAATGTGCATGCGGACCTGATTGGTGGAAACTTCCGGCGTCTTGTGAGGCGCATACAGAATATCGTCATGCGACGCGTGGCTCGCTTCCGCGAACCGATCCGGAGTCAGTGAGCCGCCGAGGTGGTCGCTGCGACCCGTGGCGACATGAAAAGTGCCCAGAACTTTTTCGTCCTGGATGTCCTGGCCGGAGACCGGAAGATCCTGAGTGCCGAGGCCCAGTTCGCCCAGTTCGCCTGTCACAGGGTCTTGGGCCAAGCGCTGATTGTGGCGATCTACGGTGGCCTGCTCACCGTTCAGGAGTTCAGCCTTCACGATTCGTCCTTCTCTCACGGTCATCAACCCGAGCGTTCCATCTTCTTCATATTTGAGGGGAAACTGCCCTTCAGCGCCAACTGGGACATAATATACCTCGCCTGCGGGCAAATTGGCGATGTCCGGCTTCTTTCCACGGCACAGACCGTGGCTCTTCTGGGCCTCCTGGCCACCGAGGTGCAGTTTCAGGGTGTAGGTATGATTCCCCACGCCGAAATCAATCTCACACCAGTCGGCGCGCGTAAGTCCCAGACGCAAAGCTTCCGCCTCACGGCTGACTTCGTCGTAATCGACCGATAGCCCAGAGTCGAGAATCACGCGATTCATCCCGTGCATCGTCGCTCCGCGAAAGCCATATTTCTTTGCGAGCGCCGTGAGGGGGGCCGTAGCCGAGTAGGTCGAAATGCAAAGCAAGATGTCGTAATTCGGATAGATGTCCGTTTCAAGGCTCAGCTCCTTGCCCGTCATGTCCACGGCTCGATCCGGAAGATCCAGGTTACTTCCCCCCGTGATGTGGTACGCAAACATTTCGCCACCGCGAAGACCAAGCTCTGCAAGACCGCCATTTTTGAGGCCCAGGTGGAAGATTTCATAGGCATAACGCTGAATGGAATACTGTTCGTTTTCAAGGAAAGCCATGTCCTTCATCTCGGCGGGATCGTCCAAATCGATCAGGATGCCAACCCGCTCCCCGCCCTCCGGCGCGAACACGGTCGTGAGCAGGCGAGCGAGGCTGAATGGAGGAAATGTTCGTGTAGGTTGAGTTGAGTTCATATCACACGATTAGCGCAGGAGCCGCAGAACTTACAAGCGGTGCGCCAAGTCTGCATAAATCAGAAATCATTGTGCATTCGACACGATTAACTCTTGCGAGCGTGTAGGTTGTGGAGAAGTGTGCGTACATAGAGGGGCTTTGACCAAATTACGACAAAAGGATGCGCAAGCTGCTTAAGCCAGGTCGATTACCGTGTCGAATGCACAATGGCGAGGCACACAATGGCGAGGATTTTGCAGGCGTCAGCCCCAAACCCTGGCCGCCCTTGCTGAAAGCAGTTGCTTGAACCCGCCCAGATGGCGCTTGCCGACAAAGGGCATCGGCAGCTCCACGATTGCCCGGCTCAAGTTCCTCTGCAGCCGGGCGTGCGCATTGGCGAGTTGCCGATCCGATAGACGAATAGCGCGCCCGAAGGCGTCGAAATCGGATCGACTAAGACGATTCTTCTTCCCGTTGAGCGTCAAAGCCATCTCCTCCTCATCCTCCGGCAGAAGCAACTTTGTCGGAAGCAGATCATAGGCCGGGGACAGCCGGATGGTTCCATCCGCCTCGTATAACAGCGAGAAGTTCTTGAGGTGCATATCCGCGTTGCCAGTAAGAAAACAGAGGAGCGTCAGTTCAAAAAGCCGCAGGGCATCGAAACCCGGGTTGCTGGT
>SLOV01000332.1 GCA_007132345.1 Kiritimatiellia bacterium | reverse complement strand
GTGATCAAAGGAGCGAACCCGGACGATGAGGACAAGCTGCTGATCCTTGCAGATGCAGACAATGCCGGGGAAATCGCAACGCACTACGCCTTTGTGAACGGGGATGCACCCAGCGATCCACCGCCGGCGCCGGCGCCCGTTTCCGAGACGAAGCCGGAGCCTGGCCCCTTCCACGGCAAGCCTCACGCCATTCCCGGCGTCATCGAGGCGGTCGACTTTGATCACGGCGGTGAAGGGGTTGCTTATCACGACAAGGAACCCGAGAACCTGGGGGGCTTTTACCGTCCCCGGGAAGGTGTGGATATCCAGGGCACTTCCGAGGGCGGCATTGCAGTCAGTTGGATCGAAGACGGCGAGTGGCTGGAATACACGGTGGATGTGGCGGAAGCCGGGACCTACACGCTGGTCACCCGTTACGCCGGCGGAAACAGCAGTTTTCAGGTTGAGTTCGACGGCGTCGACAAGACCGGCCCGGTGCAGACCACCGAGACCGGCGGATGGCAGGTCTGGTCGAACGTGACGACCACCGTAACGCTCCCCGCGGGCGTGCAGAAGATGCGTGTCCGCTTGAACAGCGGATACAACCTGAGTCGATTTACGTTCTCCCCGGAGTAGGGTCATCCCTGTATCCCGCCCCGGCGTCGCGCGGGTCGGCCCGTCTCGACGCAGGGGATAAACAGGGGCCGGCCATCGCCGGCGCGTCCAGGCCCAGAGGGGAATGGCACTAAAACAAGGTCGATTTCGGACGGCGCCTTTGCGGTTTTTGCCCACCTGTCATCCCGACCGAAGTGGAGGGATCTCCTTCCCTACTCACAACTTGAGATGCCTCCACTTCGGTCGGCATGACATGAAAGGATTGCGCATTGTAATTGGGCGCCAGCACGCCAATCGAAGCTGCATCGCGGCCTGCCGGAACCAGCCCGCCGTATCGTTAAGTTACTGCCATTCGGCCCGCAGGGCGCAGTTCAACGCGTTCGTGAGACCCCTCCGGCCCGCGCCCTTCCCTGCGCGGGCAGGAACTCCGATTTTTTTCATTCTTCCTGTTGACACCTATCCATGATTTTGTTATCGATAACATTCAATGAGCGCGGGGTGTGCTCGAATGCGTCGAAACATGATCAGTTAGGGAGGACAGGTAACATGAAAAAAGTGGCCCTTGTGGCTTTCGTGGTTTGCATGGTCGCGGGTTTCGCCCAGGCAAATCTGATTATAAACGGTGACTTCAGCCTGGATGACGGGATTGACCCGACTGTTGCGCTTGGCTGGAACGTGTTCCATTCGGGCGGTTAGGCGAACCGCGAAACAAGTGGGTCTTTCCCGGACCCGAATGACTATCATATGGCGATAGGGAATGCCGGTGGCTATGGTGCTTTCATCTGGCAGGATGTGGCGGTCGCGGATGATGGTTCAACCTACACACTCAGCGCCGATGCCATGCTGGACCCTTGGTGGTTGAACAGTCTCTACATCAAGCTCGAGTTCTACGATGCTGGTGAAAACTTGCTTGGCGAACTTGAAAGTCCCCATTTCAGTCAGCCAGACTACGACGAGGGGTTGCCGTTGGCCAATTACAGCGTGAGCGCCACTGCCCCTGCCGGCACGGTGACCGTGCGATCGATGCTGGGAACGTACGGGGAAGGCGGAACCGCTCGCTTTGACAACGCCGTTCTGGTTCCTGAGCCCGGCTCTGTCGGATTGCTCCTCTTGGGGTCAGCCGTGTTGGTTGGCCATCGAGCCCGCCGACGGCGCGCACTCGCCTGATTCTCTTGTTTGCGTCTTTGCAGCCCGGTTCGACCGAAAGGTTGGACCGGGCTGTTTTTTTGGACTCCAGAGGTATGGGAACCCGTTTTTGTTACTCGTACACTCGAATCTCTTTAACCCCGCTCAAGACAAAGACGAATACCCACCAAGAATACCCGGTGTTCCCGGAAGGCGAAAGAAGGCGCTTCCGGGTTTCTGGGGGAATTTCTGTGGCCGCAGTCGAAGCGGAGACGCGCTATCACCTCCCAAGGTCATCCCGAGCGAAGGCCTGCCCTGAGCGAAGCTGTAAAGTCCCGAGCTCGCCTCGGGGTCGAATGGGTCGATCTCTCTTCTCGGCCAGCACCTGAGATGTCTCGACTTCGCTCGACATGACGAACTCTATATCGAGATGCTGCACACAAAATGGAGTAGAGCCTCACGCCATAGCCGCCTTGCTTTATTCAGGAAGGCAGCCTAGGATTACTCCATCAACCAGGACCGTCATCATGGAACTATCTGTCATCGAAAACGAAGCGTTAAAGCTGTCACAAGCGGAGCGGGCTTTGCTTGCTGACCATCTGATGGAATCGCTGACGGCTGCTGATGCGGGTGTTCTGAAAGCCTGGGCGGATGAAGGCGAGCGTCGGCTGGCTTTGTTTCGCGAAGGCAAGCTCTCCGCCGTGGATGGAGAATCCGAGGTGGCCGCTCTGCGCAAGACGCTGTGATGAAATACAGGATGCTGTCGGCTGCCGCCGAAGACTTGGCCTCGGCCATCGCATTTTATGACGAACAGAGTTCCGGCCTTGGCCTGCGTTTTCTCGATGAGTTTGAATTCGCGGTTCAGCGCGTTTTGAATTGCCCTGACGCATGGACCCGCGTTAGCCCGAACCAGCGCCGGTGCCTTTTTCGACGATTTCCCTTCGCCACCCTCTACACCTGCGATGAACAGGGCGTTCTGATCACTGCCGTCATGGATTTGCGAGCGGGTCCCGAGGTCGTGAGAGAAAAACACCGGCGTGTTTAAAGGGTTGCCTTGGAGTACGCTTTCTCGTTTGCCTCGCCGAAGCCATTGCGCTGGCGGGCTCGCCCCTCCATGCCAGATGCATTCCATGCCAGATGCGTTCCGTGCCAAAGAATGGAGGGCGGAGTTACACGGACGTGAGTCCCCCCGTTGGTGGGACAACGTCCCTCCTCACGGGGGACGCCGTCAACGCCAGAGATCCAGCGGATCGCGGCGACCACGCGCTCACGGGCTCGTGTAACTCGCCCCTCCATGGCCCAGACGCATTCCATGCGAAAGAATGGAGGGCGGAGTTATACGACGCCGTCAACGCCAGAGATCCAGCGGATCGCGGCGACCACGCGCTCGCGGGCTCGTATAACTCGCCCCTCCATGCCCAGAAGCATTCGGTGCCAAAGAATGGAGGGCGGAGTTACACGGACGTGAGTCCCCCCGTTGGTGGGACAACGTCCCTC
>SLOV01000237.1 GCA_007132345.1 Kiritimatiellia bacterium | reverse complement strand
CATCCTGTCCGTCGTGGCGGAGCCTATCCGCCGGCAGGTTCTGTTGGGCTCTGCATGCCGGGTTTGAAACCCGGCCTCCATTTTTTTCGTTGGCTCTGCGCACCCCGGAGGACGGACATCCTGTCCGTCGTGGCGGAGCCTATCCGCCCGCAGGTTCTGTTGGGCTCTGCAGGGCGGGAGCATCCTGCTCCCGCTCTTAGAGGTAAGCCGCCTACACGTGCAATTCCGTCATCTCGCGGAAGAGGGCCATGCGGGCCTCGATCTGCTCGCGCTCCAGACCCTGGTAACCTTCCAGGCTGAAGGCCTCGACCCCGAAGGAGGCGACGATGTTGCCATAGGCCATGGCCCGGCGGATCGCGCGCTCTGAGGCATGATCCAGTTCCGCCAGCGCCCCCATGAACCCGCCGGCAAAGCTGTCGCCCGCACCCGTGGGGTCCAGCACGTCGGAAAGCGGAAAAGCGGGCATCAGGGCAATATGTTCCCGGCTGAAGAGCATGGCTCCATGTTCGCCCTTCTTCACCATGACGTAACGGGGGCCCTGTTCGAGGATGGCGTGCGCCGCCCGGATCAGGCTGTGCTGCCCGGTGTAGTGGCGCGCTTCGGAGTCGTTGAGCAGCAGCAAATCCACGCGCTTCACCAACGCGGCCAGTTCCGCGCGCGCCGTGTTGATCCAGAGGTCCATGGTGTCCGCGGCGACGAATCGGGGCTTTGTCATCTGGTCCAGCACGTGGGACTGCAGTGCGGGGTGGATATTGGCGAGAAAGACATACGGCGCCTCGCGGTACCCGTCCGGAAGCGCCGGCGAGAAATCGGCGAAGACATTCAGATCGGTACTGCGCGTGTGACGGGTGTTCATGTCCACCTCGTAGACGCCGCTCCAGCGGAACGTCTTGCCCGGCACCTGCTGGAGGCCGTGCAGGTCGATCTGCATGCGCTCGAAGAGGGCACGGTGTTCGACCGGGAAATCGTCACCGACCACCCCCACCATGCCGGTCTTCGCAAAGAACGAGGCGGCGGCGCAGGCAAAGCTGGCCGAGCCGCCCAGAATCTCGAAGCGCTGTTCCCGGGCCGTTTCGATCGTGTCGAGGCCGAGCGATCCCACCACCACCAGTTTCACTTCCGATACGCTCATGCCCTCTTCTCCTCACTTGTTTCGCCGCCATCTCCGGCGGCCAATGCGGCTTCCACCCGCTCGCAGAGCAGGTGCATGATCAAATGGTGCCCCTCCTGGATGCGCGGCGTAGAGCGCGAAGCCGTAATGGACAAGAGATGATCTGCCAGCGCCGACGCGGCGCCACCGTTGCCGCCGGTCATCAGCACATTCACTATTCCCGCCTGCCTGGCGCGGCGCATGGCGGCGAGGACGTTGCCGGAGTTGCCGCTGGTCGTCAGCGAAACAAGTACATCCCCGGCCTGCCCCAGCGCCTCCACCTGTTTGGCGAATACCTCCTCGAATGAATAGTCGTTGGCAATTGCGGTCAGCACGGAGGTGTCGGTGGTTAACGCAATGCCGGCATAGGCACGCCGCTCGACGAGAAAGCGGTTAACCAGCTCGCCCGCGAAATGCTGCGCGTCGGCGGCGCTGCCGCCGTTGCCACAAAAGAGGATCTTCTTCCCTGCCGCCAGAGCGGCGATCATGCAATCGGCGGCAGCCTCAATGGCCGGGAGCAAGGGGCCGAACACCTCGTCCCCGACGCGTCGATACGCTTCCTGGATCGATGCGAGGTCCATACGCCGCAACTACACGACGATGGCTGGACCCAGTCCGCCATCCTTCAGGAAGCGCTCGAGGTACTGCGTATTGTAGGCGCCGCGCAAAACCGCGTCATCCTTCAGCAGGGCCAGACCGAGAGGCACGGTGGTGGCCACGCCGTCCATCATGAACTCGCTCAGGGCGCGGCGTAGCCGGTCGAGCGCATGCTGGCGCGTGTCGCCATAGGCAATGATCTTCCCGATCATGCTGTCGTAGTAGGGCGACACCTCGTAGCCGGAATAGACGTGCGAATCGACGCGCACCCCGGGGCCGCCGGGCATATGAATCCAGTTCACCGGGCCGGGGCATGGCGCGAAATTGCGGGCCGGGTCTTCGGCATTGACGCGAAACTCGATGGCGTGCCCGGTCAACGCGATATCCTTCTGGCGCACCGAGAGCTTCTCGCCCGCCGCGGCACGGATCATTTCGCAGATCAGGTCCACGCCCGTGATCATCTCGGTAATCGGGTGTTCGACCTGAATGCGCGTGTTCATTTCCATGAAGTAGAAATGCTCGGTCTTCTCGTCGTAGAGGAACTCGATCGTGCCAGCGGTATGGTAGTTCACTGCCTCCGCGGCCTTCACGGCGGCCTGCCCCAGCTTCTTGCGGATGTGGGGCGAGATCGCGGGGCTGGGCGCCTCTTCCCACACCTTCTGGTGCCGCCGTTGCAAGCTGCAATCGCGCTCGCCGAGGTGCACCACGTTGCCGTGCTTATCGCCAAGCACCTGCACCTCGATATGGCGCGCGCTCTCGATATATTTCTCGATATAGACCTGCTTATTGCCGAAGGCGCGCTCGGCCTCATTGCGGGCCATGTTGAAGGATTTCACCATCTCGACATCGTCGTGGGCCAGCCGCATGCCTTTGCCGCCACCACCCGCCACCGCCTTGACGAGCACCGGATAGCCCATCTCGCGCGCGATCGCCACGGCATCCTTCTCGTCCTTCACAATGCCTTCGCTGCCCGGCGTGACCGGGACGCCGGCGGCGCGCATTGTTTCGCGCGCCACGGCTTTATCGCCCATGCGCCGGATGCTGTCGGGGCTGGGGCCGATGAAGGTGATGTTGCAGTTCTCACAAATTTCGGCGAAGTGCGCGTTTTCCGCGAGGAACCCGTAGCCGGGATGGATCGCATCGGCCCCGGCGATTTCGGCGGCACTGACAATGTGCGGCACCTTCAGGTAACTCTCCGAGGCGGGCGCCGGTCCGATACAGATCGATTCGTCGGCAGCCTGGACATGCAGGGACTGTTCGTCGGCCTGCGAGTAGACGGCCACGCTGGCGATGCCGAGGTCCTTGCAGGCGCGCACGATGCGCAGGGCGATCTCGCCCCGGTTAGCGATGAGGACGCGTTCGAACATGGCCATTACTCGATGAGGAAGAGCTTTTCGCCGAACTGGACCGGGGTGCCGGACTCGACGAGCACTTTGCGAATGACGCCGCGCTTCTCGGCCTTGATCTCGTTCATGACCT
>SLOV01000217.1 GCA_007132345.1 Kiritimatiellia bacterium | reverse complement strand
TGGGGCGGCTTCTATCGCGTTACGCGTCTGCTCCTGCTCTTCTCCTTCTTCTGCGGCGCGCTGATCCTGCATCGGTGGTCCGTGGACGGCGATCCCCGTTTCTTTGCCTTTCTCAATTCCCCTATCGGCCAGCGCGTCGGCGTCGCCTTCGGCTGGTGGAGTTCTCCCCTGGATGTTCCCATCATCGAAAAATCCTTTGCGCGCTACACCCGCTCAGAGCGGGCCGCCCACCGGGAACTGACCGAAGCCTGGCCCGCCGGCCCTGGGAAGGTAATGTATCGAGACGTCCGCTTCCGCATGGAGTTCCCCGAAATGGCACCCCTGCTGGAGCCGCCTTATCTGGTGATGTCGGACGCCCCGGAAGAGGAAGCAAAACTTCTGGTGGCCGAGCTGCTGAACCTCCACGAAGAATTCAACGGGGTCTTCGGCTCCCTGGCGGCACGCGCCCCCAGCGACGCAACGATTCATGTGCTCTATTTCTCCGACTTTGCCGATTACCTTGCCTACCAGGCAAGTGCCTCACACGGCCTGGAGGAGACTTCTGGGTTCTACTCTCCGTCGGCAAATCGACTGGTGCTATATCGGTCTGGCGAAATGATGACATCGGCCCGAGGCACCCCGCGTCTCCCCCCAGCGCTTCTGGCCACCGTCCGCCACGAAGGGGCGCACCAGCTTTTTTACGATTACGGCGTCCACTCCGCCCATAGAGCCGAACACGACTGGCTTATAGAGGGCCTCGCTACCTATTGCGAAGAGGCGCGCATCGGTGCCGTTTCGGTTCATCGCCTCGCCATCTTGCACGCGGCCCTGGCGACCCATCGGGAAATCCCGCTGGCCCAGTTGATTACCTCCAAGAGCCCGGAGGGTCTGCTGGCCCATCGCGCCACGGAGCTGGCCTACTCGCAGTCTTGGGGCCTGGTGCACCTGTTGATGACAGAGCCGTATCGCGAAGACTTCTTCCGCTATATTCGCCAGGTCCGTGACCCCGCCGAATTTCAAGTGGTCCGCCGGACGCCCCCCATGGAGCTGCTCTGCAACCATCTGAACCTGACACCCGACGAACTGGACGCGCGCTTGCGGCAACATGTCGAAGCCTTGGCCGGCTGGCGCCTCTGAGAAGGGCCTTTCGCGGATCAGTCCGCCATGGGCGGGCGGCGCAGGCTCTTTTTTTCGCCCTGATGGTGTTTATCGGCCAACATCCTCTGCTTTGCCCTGCGCGAGCGCCGTCGTTTCTGACGCCGGATCTTTTCCTGCTGTTGCCTCCGCTCACTCCGCCGGCCTTCGCGCTCCTGTTCGATCTTCTCGCACAGTTCGCGCCGCGCAAAGAATCGGTTCCGCGCCTGAGATCGGTCTCGCTGGCATTTGACCTCGACCCCGCTGGGCAGATGGAGCAGGTAGACGCAGGAGGAGGTTTTGTTCACCTTCTGCCCCCCGCGGCCCGACCCGAGAATGAACTTCTCCACGAGCTCCTGTTCCCGAATGCCCAGCCGATTCATTCGGGCGACCAGTTCGTCCTCCTTTTCGTCGGTGACATTGAAGCGGGACATGATGCTCAGCGTTTCCGGCCAACCGGCCGCGATCTTCGGGGTTTCGACGGGCAGGGAATAAACCAATTGCAGCGATTCGGCAATCTTTCCGGCTTCCTCTTTTCGCTGCCGTTTTGTTTTGACGCGCTGGTGCTTCCGCGTAATCTGTGCTGCGAGAGTGGTGGGCGTAGCTCAGGGGTAGAGCGCCAGATTGTGGTTCTGGATGTCGCGGGTTCAAATCCCGTCGTCCACCCCAGCTCTCTTCTTCCTTTTCTATGCAGCGGCGACGCGCCTTCGTCGCATGGCGAGTTCCTGCGCGCGCCAGAGCGCCTCCAACAGATGCGTTGGGGTTGCCGTGGACGATTCGACCACGATCTCGTCGCCAAGGCTTTCCCGCAGGAGATCGGGCGAGTCGGTCAGCACGACCATCCCGAGGGACGGCCGCATCTTCAGAATGGCCTTGAGCAAACCCGGCGCTTCACCCCCCAGCAAACTGCGGTCCACCATCATGGCATCGTAAGCGGCGTCGGTTTCCACCGAGCGCAATGCGGTTGTAATGTCGCCAACGCGATCCACTCGCATGCCGAGACCCCGCAATTGCTTTGCCAGGTTCCTGTCGGCTTCATCCTGAGAGCGCGCCATGAGGATTCGCCAGTTCGAAGCGGCCGCGAGAACCGGCTGGGGAACCGCCTCGAGGCCGGGGTGCCGCTCCGCGGTTCCCTCGACACCGGCCAGCCAGAAACGGTAACGATGCGGACCGTGCGGCGTTGCATAACATTCGAAGCGGCCGCCCGACTCTTCGACCAGGCTTCGGACCACACACTCGATGAGGCCCGAGGCTTCAACCGTCACTGCCTCGCTGGCCACGACATCGAGCCATTGGCAATCCCCTTCCACGGCGGCAACGTCGATGCATGCCTCGAAACGGCGCTCTTCGGCCGGCAACGCCCCATCCTCGGGACGGGTTAAGCGCACAAAGACGCGCCCCGGTCGTTCGCACTGCTCTCGGGCCAGTAACCCCAGGCTTAAGACGATCTGCTCGATCTGGCTTCCGTTCAGGTTGACAAAATCGAACTCGGCACCGGCATCGGCCGACAGGCTCCAATCGCGCGGCAGCATCATGCGGAGCATAGAGAGGGCGTTTTCTACATGGCGCGCCACCTGCCGCGTGGGCCGGGCCCCTGGTTCCACCGCGCTCAGTTCGATCAGTTGGCGGGCGAGTTCCGCGCCACGCGCGGACTCCTGGAGAATGGTCTGCAGGGAAGATCGGTCTACTTCGGGCACGCGGGAGGGGCGGTCCATGAGCCCGGCATGCGCGGAGATGCTGCAGAGAATATTATCGAAGTCGCGGGCAACGCCGCGGGCAATACGCCCAATCAACTGGAGATGGCTCCGCTGCCGGTCCAGGAGGGCCCGCGTATGGAGCGAGGTGACGTCGCTGATCCATACAAGGGTCACTCCGTGTGCGGGCTGGGATCGGAACCGATAGGTGGCCAGGCCCACGACCCCCTGGGCCACGCGCTCGAACTCGATGGGCTCCTTTGCGGCACTCAGCCGGTCCACGTCCTCGCCGCTCAGACAGGGAAACCAGTCCCGCAACCGGTCCGCTCCGGGATCGGCCGCGTGGGCGAAGAGGCGTGCGGCGCGGTTCATGCCGGTGATTCGGCCAGCGGGGTCAAGGGCAACGATACCGTCCGACAGGCTTTC
>SLOV01000038.1 GCA_007132345.1 Kiritimatiellia bacterium | reverse complement strand
GAAACCCGAAACCCGAAACCCGAAACCCGAAACCCGAAACCCGACACCCGAAACCCCTCTCCCCCTTGTCCCTCACCCGCTCCTCTGTTATCCTGCCCCTATCAGGAAACACCCCATGCCGCGATTCTCGAACCGTAAACCGACCCGCATGACCCAGCCGGTCCGCGTCGCGGGTATTCAAATGGCGGTTCGCCCCAATGAAATCGGCTACAATACCGAGAAGTGCGTTGCGCTCCTCCGGCAGACTGTCACCGAAACCGATGCGCAGCTCGTTGTCTTCCCGGAAACCGTCACCACCGGCTTCAACCCCGGCATGGAGCGCGAGGCGTTCCGCGACCTTCTGCCCGCCACGCGGAAGCTGCTCGCACCGATCCAGTCGATCTGCCGCGACCTCGGTGTCTGTTGCGTCTTTCCCTCTTACGAACGCGGACGCCATGGCGCCATCCATAACAGCGCCTTCTTCATTGACGCGAAGGGCAAGACACTCGGCGTCTACCGCAAGACGCACCCGTTCCCCGTCGAGCGCATCAGCGCCGGCGGCTGGACGACGCCGGGCCGGAACTACCCGGTCTTTCCCACGCCCTTCGGAACTGTCGGCATCATGATCTGCTACGAAGGCGACTTCCCCGAAGTGGCGCGCATTCTCGCCATCAAAGGCGCTCAGATCATCGCGCGCCCCTCGGCCCTTCTGCGAAGCTACGAGATCTGGGAAATGACCAACATGGGCCGCGCCTACGACAATCACGTTTACGTCATCGCCGTCAACGCCGTGGGCCGCGACGCGGCCGATACCCACTACTTCGGCCACAGCATGATCGTCTCGCCCATCGCCCAGAAGCTTGCCCTCGCACGCGGTTCGGAGGAGGTCATCTATGCCGCGCTGCACCCGGACCCCATCAAGCGCGTCACCTACGGCTCCGACGCGCCGATGCTTTTCGACCACCTGCATTGCCGCAACGTAGAGTCCTACGGCTCGTACCTCACGCGCAAGGCGACGAGCAGCTTCGACCCCGCGCAGCGCTTCCCGATTCATGCCGCGCCCAAACCGTCGCGTCGGCAGCCGCGCAAGAAATGACCCCTGCTGGAGATCGCCATGGCTTTTGACCGCCGCCGCCGCGCTTACCAGGAACGACTCGAACAGGGCCGCGCGCTCTCGCCCCAGGCCAGTCACTTCGTGCCCCGCGAACGAACCCTCGATCTTCTGCACGCCGTGCTGCGGCCCGGCGACCGCGTCTGTCTCGAAGGCGACAACCAGAAGCAGGCCGATTTCCTGGCGCGCGAACTGGTGCGCGTCGATCCGGCGCGTATCCACGACTTGCATATGGTCCAATCCACCCTGGCGTTGCCGGAACATGTCGAGGTCTTTGAGCGTGGCATTGCCTCGCGCCTCGACTTTGCGTTCAGCGGGCCGCAGGCCAAGCCGCTCTACCAACTGGTCACGTCGCACAAGGCGCGCGTCGGCGCCATTCACACCTATCTCGAACTCTTCTCGCGCTACTTCCTCGACCTCATCCCCGACGTCTGTCTGCTCGTGGCGGAAGCCTGCGATGAGGCGGGCAACATCTACACCGGTTTCAATACCGAAGACACAGCCATGATCTGCGAAGCGGCACGCTTCAACCTCGGTATCATCGTGGTGCAGGTTGAGAAGAAACTCGACCGGCTCCCGCGCGTCGATATCCCGGCCGACTGGATCGATTTCATCGTCGTCACCGGCGAGCCCTGCCACATCGAGCCGCTCTTCACGCGCGACCCGGCGCGCATTACGCCCATGCAGCTCCTCATGGGCATGATGGTGCTCAAGGGCATTTACCAGCCCTATCATGTGCAGGTGCTCAATCACGGCATCGGTTTTCCCACCGCTGCCATCGAGTTGCTTCTGCCGACCTATGGCGCGGAACTCGGCATGAAAGGCGAATGCTGCACGCACTGGGCGCTCAACCCGCACCCGACCATGATCCCGGCGATTGAGGCGGGCTTCGTCGAAAAGATCCACTGCTTCGGCAGCGAGCCCGGCATGGCCGATTACATCATGGCGCGCGGCGATATCTTCCCTGTCGGACCCGACGGCACCATGCGCTCCAGCCGCGCCACCGCGCACATGGCGGGTCTCTACGCCATCGATCTCTTCATCGGCGCCACGCTCCAGGTGGATCGCTATGGCAACAGCTCCACGGCGGTGAATGGGCGCATTGCGGGCTTCGGCGGCGCGCCCAATCTCGGCGGCACACCGCCTGGCCGCCGCCATTTCACCGAGGCCTTCCGCAAAGCCGGGTATCGCGGGCCCGACGGACTGCCCTACGGGCGTAAACTCGTGGTGCAGATTACTCCGTCCGTGAGCGAGAAGAAGGCAATCCCCGTCTTCGTGGAAGAACTCGACGCGGTGGAAATGGCGCGACAGGGCATCTTCACAGAGCCGCCCGTCATGATCGCGGGCGACCAGGTCACGCACATTGTGACGGAGCACGGCATTGCTTATCTCGACCGGTGCCCCGACCTGGCCACGCGCATGCAGGCGGTCGCCGCCATTGCGGGTGACACCGCGGTCGGCGCCACGCTTGATGCGGCCGGCCGCGACAGGCTGAGGAAGGCGTCCATCTTTCAGACACCGGAGGACCTGGGTATCGACGTCGCTACAGCGCAGCCCGATCGTCTCGCGGCGCGTTCCATGCAGGATCTCGTCGACCAGTCCGGCGGTCTCTACCGGATCCCGCCTGGGCTGATGGGGTGAGGCGGAGAGGGATGAGGCCTGCCCAGCACCGTGATGACCGAAGGGAATCTCTGGTGCTGGGGCGGAAAGCTGAAACCTGAGGGGCGGGGGAGAAGAGGGCGGAAGTCAGAGGTCTGAGGTCGGAAAGGGGGACCGTAGACCTTAGACAGTAGACCATAGACCGTAGACCGTAGACCGTAGACTGTGGGCGATGGGACTACGGGACTACGGGACTACGGGACCACAGGACTATAGGACTATGGGGGAAGATACCTTTGTCGCCCCTCTTTGTCGCCGTCCTTTGTCGATACGGAATGCAGAGTGCGAGTAGGAGTACGAGAAGGAGTATGAGTAGGAGGAGCACTCTGGAGGGGCGCCTGCCCGCCCCTGGAGGGGCGAGTTACACGAGCCCGCGAGAAGCCGGTTCTGCTCGGCGCCGCTTCACCCTGTCTTCGACTACGTGCGCTCCGCTTGTCTCGTTACCACCAGCCACAAGCCCCTGCCCGTAGCCGCAGCGGCTACGCTGT
>SLOV01000317.1 GCA_007132345.1 Kiritimatiellia bacterium | reverse complement strand
ATTCGCCTGTCTTTCGCGCGCATACCACCCAGGCACCGCCCCCACCCCATCGCCCAACGCTGCCCGTGCCGCTATATCCCGGTAGCAGAAACGTTCAACAAGCTCACATGCTGATTAACGAACGGAGCCTTTTCCGTTGTGACTACGATGCGCACGCGTCTCCGGAGCAGGTCCTGAACTATTACCGGCGCTGGTTCCATGGCCAGGGCTGGCAAGACATGACCGAGGCAATGATCTCGCCCGATGCCGCGGTGCTCGGCAGGGTGGCTGGCGTCCCCTTCAACCCCCAGAATGAAGAGTATCTGCGCTTCTACGATCGCCTGATGCGCACCCAGGCATCCTTTCAGAAGGGCCAGCGCCACGTCATGATTTCGACCCAACCACAAAGAAGAACGCGCACAACCCGCGTTGGTCTCCAGTACTCCGAGCACGGCAGCCCGGAAGAGTTCTCGAGCATGATGGCCCGCTCGCTCGGATTGGAACAAAGCCGCCAACCAGATCCTCGTGGACTACGTTTCTCCCAGATGTCGGAAACCACTCGTGCAAGAACGGCCATTCACCAGAGTCGTAAGCCACCCGAAAGCTTCTATGCAGAGCTGCTTTCCTACTACCAGCGCGAAGGCTGGACCAGTTTCGATGCATCGGATTTAGCGCCCGGACTTCAAACCGTCCTGACGCGCGGCCGCGAGACCGGATTCCTGTTCGTATCCGCGAAAGAGAGTGGCAAAGGCTCAACCGCCATGTTCACCGTATCGAGTCTCTGAACGCGCGCCACCTCACGCACGATAGAGACCCCCGCGACCTCGTGTCGCTGCAAGCCCCCCGCGACCCCGTCGTAATGAAGCCATAGAGACCCCCGCGACCTCGCGTCGCTGCAGGACCCCCGCGACTCGTCGTAATCGAAGCCATAGAGACCCCCGCGACCCCGCATCGCGACGCTGCAAGACCCCCGCGACTCCGTCGTAATCGAAGCCATAGAGACCCCCGCGAACCCGCATCGCGACGCTGCATGCCCCCCGCGACCCCGTCGCAATCCGAACCCATAGAGACCCCCGCGACCTTGTGTCGCGGGTGAATCAGATTCGCCTTCTATACACGGCCCCCGGCTTCCATCACCCCTCTTACGCCGGCTCCGGCGGCGGGGCCGGAGGCGCCGCAGGCGACACCGGCGCCGGCTCGGGCTCACCATGATCCCGCGCCCACTTCACCGCGCCCTGCTTGATCTTATCGAACTTCTTGCTCACCTGCGAGAGCCGCCCGTCCCACGTCGGGTCAATCGCCTGCCCCTTCACGCACACATGGAACTTCGTCATGATCATGATCAGGAACAACGGCTTGAGAAAGGCCATCCGGATGTTCCACGCAAAGAGGATCGACGCAAAGAAGACGAACCCGGCCGTCCGCCCGGGAATGAAATAGGCCAAGGCAAACGCGGGCGCCAGCATCACGATCCAGGCCACCAGGGTCAGCACATACTCCAGGATCACGATGCCGATCGACGTCTTCAAAATCTCCCGCACATTCTGCGCGTAATAGACAAGCCCATCGCGCCCCGCCCGCCACGGATTCGTGTCACCCCGCGCCAGGTTGTAAGAGAAGATCGTCTCGTCGATGTACGTCGTCATCGCATAAACAATCGTGTTCACCACCTTCGCCACACCGTCGAGCCCCGGAATCGGAATCAACCGCGCGATCCAGTCCAATGTCCGGTTAAAGGCCCGCACCACGCCCTCGATCAGCAGGTCAAGGCCGAAGAGCACGTTCACTTCCTTGAACCGGTCCACGATGATGTCCTTGCCATACTGGAACATCCCCTTCTCGCCGTTCGCGATCTTGTTGGTCGTGATCAACTCCGTGATGACCGCAATGTGCCCGAGCTTCAGCAGATAAAGCACATAGCGCAATACCATGCGCCAGATCGCACCGAAAACGCCCATGCCGGCAAAGAGCCAGCCGGTGCCGACCCATGGGTGAATCCGCGCGCCGAGGAAGGCGGCTCCGCCAAACGTGCCCCCGAACCAGGCAAGCGTTGCCACGCTCACGCCCACTAGAATGCCGAACCGGACGATGGCATACGGCATGGTGCGCATCAGCAGACCCCACGCCGTGCCGAAGCCCGCCTTCTCGATGGCCAGCGGATACGAATGGCGCACCGGCTGATCGGGATGCGAGTAGACCCCCGATCCGCCGTCGCCCGGGCCATCGCTCGGCGGCGGCTGCGTCACCGGCGCCTCGCTGGCGCGCACGGCGGGCGCGGGTGTTAGCGGCGCACTCTCCGCTGGAACCGCGGGCATCGGCGCGGCTGGCTCAGGCGTCGCCGGGGTCGGCTCCGCGGGAATCTGGTTGTCCGTATTCTGTGGTTCGTCCGTCATTTCGAGTTCCTCCCTGCAGCGGCCTTCACTTCCCGTTCAATTCCACGGGACATGGCTTCACGTCCCAGATTTCTTCAGCATACTGGCGAATGGTCCGGTCGGAACTGAACCGGCCGGAGTTCGCGATATTCATGATGCACATCCGCGCCCAGCGCGCCGGGTCGCGATAGGCGGCATCCACGGCCTCCTGCGCCTCCACATAAGCACGGAAATCGGCCAGGCACAAGTACCGGTCGCCATGATGCAGCAGCGCATCGAACAACGGCCGGTAAAGGTGCGGCTGATCCAGATTCACGAAGTCACTGTTGATCAAGTCGAGAATCCGACGCAGTTCAGGATCGTTGTTGTAGTAGTCCCACGGGTTATACGAACCGCTGCGCTGCATCTCCTCGACCTCCTCGACGGTTTTGCCGAAGAGGAAGAAGTTGTCGGCACCGACCTGCTCGCGGATCTCCACATTGGCGCCGTCGAGCGTGCCGATCGTCAGCGCACCGTTCAACGCGAACTTCATGTTGCCCGTCCCGCTCGCCTCCGTGCCGGCCGTACTGATCTGCTCGCTCAGGTCGCTGCCGGGAATAATGCGCTCGGCCTGCGAGACACGGTAATCAGGCAGGAAGACCACCTTAATCTTATCGCCCACCGTCGGATCGTTGTTCGTCACCGTGCCAAGATCGTTGATCAGCTTGATGATGAGCTTGGCCATCTGGTAGCCCGGCGCCGCTTTGGCGGCAAAAATGAACGTGCGCGGCACCAGGTCGATCTCCGGGTTCTCCTTCACTTTGCAGTACCAGTGCATGATGTGCATCACGTTGAGCACTTGCCGCTTGTACTCGTGGAGCCGCTTGATCTGCGCGTCGAAGATCCCAT
>SLOV01000363.1 GCA_007132345.1 Kiritimatiellia bacterium | reverse complement strand
TTGTGACGGCCATGCAGACAGCAAGAAGAGTGAGAAGGTATCGCAGTTGTTTCATAACGCAGACTCGGCTCCGAATGAGTTTGAATTCCGAAAGGAGGTGGGCTTGTATGCTTCATCGGGCATCGGCGTCAAGTCGTGAAATAACGTTTCAGAAATAGGAGAGAAGCGGCAGAAATGGATATCAGTCAGAGCAACCCCTACAAACGTTTCGAGAGCGCGGAACTCATTCTGCGCGACGAATTGGCGATCGACCGCACGCTGTTGGCCAATGAGCGAACCCTGATGGCCTATTTGCGGTCCGGCGTGGCCCTGGTGATTGCCGGGGCATCGATCATGCACTTTGCGGACGCCGCCTGGTTCTGGCTGCTCGGCCTGCTGTGTCTGCCAGGTGCCGCGGGCTGCATTGCGCTGGGTATCCAACGCTATCAAAAGGTCGACTCGCACATTGCCCTGATTCGGTCGCGAGGCGAGGGGGATGCGGGCCAGGACCTGAGTCAGTACAGCGCCGCGCTAGGCGGAGAGTGAGCGCAGGGGCGCAGGCGGGAATGGCGCTAAATTAAGGTCGCCTTCGGATCGCATGGCGACCACTGAATGGGGAGTTGGAAGGGAGGCAATCGGCAGACCAACGAGGGGTCCGGCTCGGGAACCGCCAGCAAACGACGGGCGGTCAAGAGCCGAGCCGCTCCGTGCTGTGTGTGATTCGGACTTTCTGCGGAGCGGACGCGCTCTTGACCGCAATCGCCGGAGGCGACGGCGGTTCCGCGTCCGGCAGCAGCATATGAGGTTGCGAATGGAAACTTCTTCCGAAAGCGGGCTCAAGTTAGTGCCATTTGGCTTCGGCGGTCTATTGCCCTTGCCCCATCGAATAACCGGGCTCGCCGTCGAAGGTGTAGAGATGCTCGGTCTTGATGAAATCAATGTTGGCCTGCGCGAGACGTTGAAGCAGGTCGGCCACGTCGGCGTGTCCGAAAGAGCGCCCCTCCGTGGCCATGAACCGGCAGCGCCAGTGATCGGTGCAGAAGGTTTCCGGCAACCCATCGGGCCATACCTTGACACCACGATTGGTGATCATGGCCAAGGTCACGGCGTCGCCGCAGGCTGACTGGAGTTGCCCCGCCAGGGCCTCCGCCGCCATGCGGCCGGCAGCGAATACATCGATGCCGACGAGCTTCTTGGTTGCGGGCTTCGGCGGGGCAATATCGGGAATCTCCATGCGTGCCCCGGTGTAGTGCTGAACCGGCAGGCGTGCGGGCGTTTCGCCCAGCCGCTCGATGACCGCCTCGGCAAAGGCACGGGTGCCCAGGCGAGCCTTGCTCCTTGCTTCTGTGTAGAGGTCCGCCGTGTGCTGGCCGTCCTCGATCGTCTTCAGCCAGGCGTTGTGGACTGTCTCTGCTTCACGGTTCAGCCCCAGGTGCGCCAGCATCGTGACCGCACTGAGGAGGAGCCCCGAAGGATTTGCAATCTGCTGGCCGGCAATATCGGGAGCGGAGCCGTGAATGGCTTCGAACATCGAGAAATGGGCGCCGATATTGGCAGAGGGCGCCAACCCGACGGACCCGCAAATCTCCGCGACGATATCCGAAACGATATCCCCGTAGAGATTGGGCAGCACGACAACGTCAAAAAGGTCCGGGGTGTCCGCAATGCGGGCCATGCCAATGTCAACAATGAGGTGGTTCTTCTCGATGTCGGGATACTCCTGGCCAATCTCATCGAAGAGCCGGTGAAACAGGCCGTCGGTCATCTTCATGATGTTGTCTTTCGTCATGCAGGTGACTTTGTGTCGTTCGCAGTGCCGGGCGTATTCGAAGGCGTAGCGGATCAACCGCTCGCTACCGGGCCGGCTGATGAGTTTGAGGCACTGCACAACATCCTCCGTCTGCCGGTGCTCGATCCCGGCATAGACGTCTTCTTCGTTCTCGCGCACGATCACCACATCCATGTTCGGATGGCGGGTGTCGATGAAGGGGTGGTAGGCGACAACGGGCCGCACGTTGGCGAAGAGGCCGAGCGATTTGCGCAGGGTCACGTTGAGACTCTTCACGCCGCCGCCCTGGGGCGTGGTGATGGGGGCCTTGAGGAGCACGCCTGTCTCGCGAAGGGCCTTCCAGGACTCCGGGGCGATGCCGGCGCTGTGGCCGCAGCGGTAGACCGCCTCTCCGACCTCGACCTCCCGGTATGCCAGTGGGGCTTTGACCGCATCCAGTATAAGAAGCGTGGCTTCCATGATTTCGGGGCCGATGCCGTCTCCGCGGGCGAAGGCGATGGGTTGCTGCGTTGGATTCATTTTCGGGAATTCCTCAAATCGGGGGTGAATAAGGTGCGTCTGAATACCCTTTTCCGGAAGACTGGGCCAAGGAAGAAAGGCCGGTCAACCCATTCAACTCGATATTTTGATGATTGGCCGGCGGCTTGGATCATGCTAGATTTGCGGCCTTTTCCGAATGGAATCTCCGCGGTTGGCGCCTCCTGGCGAATCACAAAACGCTGTTTGATGCACTTGACACCGAATCCGTCGTCCCCGGCGCGCATGCTCCGGCCCATCTCGACTGCCTTGCTGGCCGGGTTGCTGCTGGCGCTCATTCCCTTCCAGGCACTGGAAGCGCGCCTGGTCCGGATAGCGAGCTACAATATCGAAAATGGCACAGGCGAAATCGGCAGCGAGAAATACGAAGCGCTTCGCGCCATCCTGGCCAGAATCAACGCCGATGTCGTCGGGTTTCAGGAGCTGCGGCCATCCACCTTCTGGGAATGGGAACAGCTCGCCGCGGAGCTGGACTATCCCTACACGGCGATCAGCGCGAATGGTCCTCTTTCCGGTGGCCTCTATAATGGCTTCTACAGCCGGTACCCAATTCTGAGCACGCACCACGTCACCTCACCGCCCGGCGCGGTGGAACTGACCCGCTTCCCGTTCCGCGCGGTCATCGAGGTGCCCGACGCGCAGTTGCCGCTTGTGGTCTGGAACATGCACCAGAAGGCGGGCAACAACCAGATCGACAAGTTCCGCCGCTCCATCGAGGCCTATCGCATTGTGCAGGACATCGACGCCTACCTCGCGGCAAATCCGGAGCATGTGGAATATGTCTTTCTCGGAGACCTCAACGAAGACATACGCGATGCCCAGTGGCCAGACTTCTTCTTCAGTCAGCCCAATGGCGCCCCCATGTCGTATAGTCTCGGTGCCGATATTGTCTTCCCGGTCGCCTATGCGCACTTTCCCACCGACCGCTATGCCCAGGCC
>SLOV01000120.1 GCA_007132345.1 Kiritimatiellia bacterium | reverse complement strand
CTGCTTCCAAGTCGAGGACCTGCACAATCTCGGCGTCTATTACGATTCGACCCTGATGGCGTGGGAGCGGAACTTCCGCGCATCCTGGCCGATGTTCGCACCGCGTTACGGAGAGCGCTTCTACCGGATGTGGCGGTACTATCTTCTGGGTTCCGCGGCAGCCTTCCGCGCGAGAGCGATTGACCTCTACCAGTTTGTGTTCTCAAAGCAGGGGGTTCCCGGCGGATATGTTCGTCCCCTTCTGGAACCGGCACCCAGCCTGAACCCGGAATCCTGAACGGTTCGCGCGCGGTAGGGTTAGACCCCAATGTAACGGAACGATCCATTTCGTAGGGTCATGGCGTAACGAAGAGAATAACCCCGAGAGAGGAGCGTCATATGTTGTGGACCATCGCAGTTGTATTGTTGGTTCTGTGGGCCCTGGGCCTTGTGAGCAGCGTCACCATGGGAGGGTTCATTCACCTCCTGCTGGTGCTCGCCGTGATTGTGGTTCTCTTTCAAGTCATCGGAGGCCGCAGGATTGCCTAGCCCGCAAGGCTGGGACGCCGGATCAGGAGCCGTGCGGGCAGGCGATTGCCCGCCGCTCCTGAGTCCATGGCCAATCACACGGCGAGACCTGCGAGGGGACGAGAAGCACATTCAAGCAACGCAGGGCACACGGAGCCCGCGCATGTGGAACGATGTGCCCGCCGTCGCGGATCTCGCGGGTGTTCAGCGGATTTCGAAATCCTCGACAATGACCTGCCGGGCATTCACGCCGGCGTCGGCCAACAGGGTGCGCATGGCCTCCATGAGGGGCGGCGGACCGCAGATCAGGAAGAGGCAATCGAGGAAGGGCTGTTCCACGATGCTGTCCAGATAGGGGCGATCCATATAGCCCGCCTCATCGGAATAATGCACATTGAGGGACAAACACGGCAACGCATCTTCGCGGGCCCGCAGTTCTTCCAGATAGATCGCCGATGCACGGTCCGGGAGTGCGTAGACCAGCGTGGATGTGCCGCCACGCCGGGCGAAGGCTTCAGACGCGACAAGGCTGAGGAAGGGAGTGATCCCAATGCCGCCACCGACCATCACCAGGGGCATGCGTGGCTGAGCCAGCGCCAGATTACAGAAGTGGCCGTAGGGCCCCCACACACGAGCGGACTTGCCTGGCTTGATTTGCGCCGCTTCCTCCGTCCAATCACCCAGCCGCTTGACCGAAAGGCGCAGTTGCGGCGCTTCCGGGGAACTAGAAATGCTGAAGGGATGCGGCTCCTTGTTCACCGCGGCCGCATCGAAAGACACATAGATGAACTGCCCCGGTGCCAGGCGAAGGGAGCGCCCTTTCGGCTTCAGCATGATCTCGGTGATCGCGTCGCCGACCTCGTTCACAGACTCAACGGTGTAGTCGTGGAGAGGACCGAACCAACGATAGAACATGCGGATATACACGTAGGCGGCGAGGGCGAGGATCACCCACGTTCCGTGCCAGACCATGAGCACGGGATACCGCATGATCTCGCCATTCGCCAGCACGGCATGAAAGACAATCAGGACCAGCAAAGCGCCGAAGAAATCATGCGATCGCTTCCATCGGTGGTAGTCGATCTTCGCATAGAGCGAGAGCGCGACGAGCAGCATAAAGACCGCGAGCGCGATGAGACCGGTGTTACGTACCCAATCCCCAGAGAACCACCCGTATCGGAAGAACCCCAACACCGAATCTGCATGAGCCACCGCCAGGAACACCGGATGCAGGAAGATCAGGAAGAACGCGGTTTCACCAATGTTTCGATGCGCCTTGTAAACCTTGTCGAGTCCGCCGAAGAGCCTCTCGACCCAACGGAGCCGGGTGGCCAGGAGGAAAGCCCAGCACATGAGGATGAGTGTGCCGTGGCTGCCGACCTTCGCGGGGTATGTCCATGGATTGTCATACCATTCGCCCGCTGCCCCCATGGCTGCCAGCCAAAGCGTGTAGGTGAGCGCCAGACTTGCAGCGACGGCCGCATAGCCGAACCATTTGCGCTTGTGCGGCAGGTCCGCCACGTCTTGTGTTGGCGACACGTGGGAGGGATCTGGCTCGGCGGGCTTCATGGCGCTGTCGGTCGGAGGCGGCAGCGGCAACCTCACGCCGGAGCATCCATGGATTGCGTGCGCACCAGCTTCTTGTTCACAAACTCCTGAATGCCCAGCCGGGAGAGTTCGCGACCATACCCGGAGTTTTTGATTCCGCCAAACGGCAGGTCGCTCGCGGTCCACG
This sequence comes from Kiritimatiellia bacterium, assembly GCA_007132345.1. GTDB lineage: Bacteria > Verrucomicrobiota > Kiritimatiellia > SLOV01 > SLOV01 > SLOV01. The sequence continues at coordinate 1,009 of SLOV01000120.1, read as the reverse complement.
TGGGATGGTTGATAAACACCATGCCCGTTTCAATACGGGTGGCGAGGCGTTGAGCGCGCGGCACGTCCTGCGTGAAGATGGAGCCGCCCAGACCATAATCGGAGTCGTTCGCAAGGGCGACGGCTTCGTCCTCGTCCTTCACGCGGAACATGAGGGCGACCGGACCGAAAAATTCCTCCCGGAACGCGGGATTGTCTGGTTTGATATCGCTGAGGATGGTGGGCTGCATGTAGGCACCGGGCCGGTCAATACGCCCGCCGCCCGTAATGAGCGTCGCGCCCTTGTCGATGGCTCGCTCCACTTGATCCAGCAAGTTCACCAAGGCGCTTTCGGTAGAGAGCGGGGCCAGCGTCGTGGCCGGGTCCATCGGGTCACCGGGCACGAGGGCCTCCATCGCGCTTTGGAGTTTATCCTGAAACGCGGCGGCAATGGCTTCGACAACGATGATGCGCTTCGCCGCGACGCAACACTGCCCCGCGTTGTTCATTTTCGCCCAGAGCGCCCATTTGAGGGCGCCATCGAGATCGGCGTCTTCCAGCACGATAAAGGCGTCGCTGCCACCCAGCTCCAAGGTTGATTTTTTGAGGTTCTTCCCGGCGCGCTCCGCCACCTTGGATCCCGCGACTTCGCTCCCCGTCAACGCGACGCCCTTGATCCGCGGATCGTCAATCGCGCGGTTCACCTGCTCGTAGGAAACAAACAGGTTCGTGTAGGCGCCGGCGGGAGCGCCTGCCTCGCGCCAGAGTTTTTCAAAAGCAAGGGCGCACTGCGGAACGGTGCCCGAATGTTTCACCATCACGACATTGCCCGCCATCAGATTGGGTGCGGCGAAACGAGCCAGTTGATAGTATGGAAAATTCCACGGTTGCACGCCGAACAACACGCCCAGCGGGCTGTTCTCAATGTGGGCCTCGCCGGATGCCGGGTGAAGCTTTTCTGGCGAGAGAAATTCTTCGGCGTGCTCCGCATAGTAAGCGATGATGTCCGCGCTAAGTTCCACCTCGCCCCG
>SLOV01000205.1 GCA_007132345.1 Kiritimatiellia bacterium | reverse complement strand
GATCATCTGACCTCGTTCGGCGGCAAGCTCTTCGACCCGGGCAATCAGATGTCGATTCTCCAGTGGCTGCAAGCCGGCTGCGCCGGCAGTTATGGAACGGTGGTGGAGCCGTGCAACTTCACCAACAAGTTTCCGCAGGCGCGCCTGCACTACTGGTATGGGCGCGGCTTCAATATGGTCGAGTCTTACACCATGGCGGTGGAGAGTCCCTATATGGGCATCATCGTGGGCGATCCGCTCTGCCAGCCGTATGCCGTGCCGCCCCTGGCGCAGGTCTCCGGGCTGGCGAGTCAGCAGGTCTTGAACGCGGATACCCTCATCACCGTCACTGGCCTTGCGGCCAACCCGACGCAGCGGATTTCGCGCGTGGACCTCTATATCGACGACCTTTTCTGGACCACCGCGATAGAGGCTGGACCCGAACCGGGCGATACGGTCGAGGTCACGGTCGGCAGCGAACTTCGCGCCTACACCGTGCAGCCGGGCGATTCGCTCGCGGACGTGGCGCAGGGCGTGGCCGAGAGCCTCAACGCACCGCCGTTCGATCTGGAGGTCGAAGCGGAAGCGGTATCGGACCGGGTCTTGCTGCGCCAGAAGGCACTGGGCGTACCGGGGTCACACCTGACCTACGCAGTGGAGGCGACCGCACCGGGAACGCCCTCGATCCAGGCGGTGGCGGCGGGCGCGGCACTGCTGGAATCCGAGTACCCCGCGCGCCAGCGGCTGGGCCTCAACGGGACGCCGCTTGCCGGGGATACCCTGCGCGCCGTTGTGAAGCGGCTCGATGGCCTGTTGGTGACGAACGAGGTAACGGCGGTCGGCGGGGAGACGGCGGAGGATTTCCTGGATGCACTGCGGTCCGCGATCGCTTCCGACTCCCTGCTGGGGCAGGCAAGCGGCGCCCGGTTTCGCTTCTTTTCAGCCAACCAGGATGGAGACGCCGCGGAGTTCTTCCTGGTTGCGCGTACGCCCGGCTATGAAGGCTCGAATCTTGAACTGGAGTACGAGGTCATCGCCCCGCGTTTGCCCTTTCAGGATGAGCTGGTAGGACCGGACTTTGACGGACCCTTTTCGAGCAATGCGGATGTTATGTCGGCGCGCGGCATGGTGTTTCTTGCGGAGGGCCTTGAGGAATTGGAGGGCAGCGTTCTGCTACCCGTCTCCGATCTGCCCGATGGCCCGCACACCTTGCGCGTAGTGGCCATCGAGGGATCGGCCGTCGGTACGCAGGGGCACCTCACGATTCCGTTCGAAGTGAAGCGACACGCCCTGACCGTGACGCTGCCGGAGCCTTATACGGGCGATCCCTGGCTGGCGGGGCAGAGCTTCGACGTGGTGCCTGCTTTTGGAGGCACGGCCGGACAGGTGACATCGGTGACGTTCCTGGTTGAAGGCAAGGTAGCCGCTGTGCAAACCGCACCGCCCTTTGCGCACACCGTCGACACTTCGCTTTACGGTGCCGGTATGCTCGGCGTGCAAGTCTGCGCGGAAACGGATGTCGGCGAATGGACGTGCAGTGCAGTCTCGAAGGTTCGCGTGTTGCGGGCGGCAGACGAAGACGAGGACGGTTTGCCGGATGGCTGGGAGATCTATTACTTCGGCGACACCAACGTGGTCACCGCTGCAGACGACCCCGACGGGGATGGGCAGGACAATCTGACAGAATTTGTGGCCGGCACAGACCCGACAGACCCGAACCATTTCTTCTGGAGCTTCGCTTTCGATGTCCCGGTGTCGGACGACATGCCGCGGGTTACGTTTGTATCGACGCCCACGCGACGGTATGCGGTGCAATCGAGGAACCCGAACATGCTCGAGGTCAACCCCTGGTTGCCGGTCGATCCGCCCTATTTCCGCGGTGAAATCGGATTCACCACCTGGGAAGACACGACGTTTCCTCCCCGTCCGCTGGCGCCCCAGATTTCGGGCTGGCGCATTCTCGCGGAACCGCCATTGCCATAGCGCGCGTTACCCTTCAGGTCTCAACGAAGGAAACGTGTTCCGGCTCGACGACATAGGTGACGCGTTTCTCGCCCGCGCGGTGATAGGGAAACGAGGGCTGGCCCATGTACTTCTGCGTCAATTCGTCGATATGCTTATCGGCGCCGTCGCGGGTGATTTCCACGACGCGGCCGCGGATCTGGAGGTACCGGTAGGGATTTTCGGGATCGGAGATTTCGATCGCAACGCGCGGATCACGGCGCACGTTCCGGTCTTTCGTGCGGCCAGTGGCGGAGTTGAAGCGCAGCATGCCATCCTTCAGGTCGCACCAGACGGGTGTCACCTGCGGGCTGCCGTCGGCCATCAGGGTTGCGACGTGGGCGAAAGCCTGCTTTTCGAACAGGTCCAGAAAACGTTCAGGAATTTCCGCGGGCATGGTGGCTCCTTGGGTTTTGTACGTGGGCTTGCGTCGGAGAGCATTAAAGCACGCGAGCAAGTGGGCGACAAGGTGAAGCGGAGGGGAGGGCTGCGGGGGGGGAAGGGTGTCGGGTTTCGGGTGTCGGGGGGAGAGTGTGTTCAGTGGTCAGTGTTCAGTGTTCGGGAGGGGAGCGGCTCGGCTTACCGAGCCGGAAAGCCGTTCCCAGTTTACCAAGCCAGATGCCTGGGCCGTCCGTCAGCGCATGGTTGGCCAGCAATTCTCAGCATGGCCTGGAACGGGTTGTTCGGGCCTGCTGAAGCAGGTACTACAAACGGGTTTTCGCCGGGTCTTCGGCCGTTTGTAGTCCTGCCTTCAGGCGGCAAGGGCCATCATGAGAATTGCGCATGGTTGGCTTATGGGCTCCGGGTGACGGGCAGTCGCTTCGCGACATGCCCATCCTCCATCTTTGCGAGTTGCCCACCTGACCATTGAACACCGACCACTGTACACTTCTTTGCCCCCTCACGGTCCGAGCAGGGCGAGAAAGACGCCTGCGGCTACGGCGGGCCAAGAGCGCGTCCGCTCCAACCATGTAAACGCCTGTATTCGCGAACGGAGCGGCTCGGCTTCCCGAGCCAGGAAGCCGTTCCCAGTTTACCACGCCAGATGCCTGGGCCGTCCGTCAGCGCATGGTTGGCCAGCAATTCTCAGTATGGCCTGGAACGGGTTGTTCGGGCCTGCTGAAGCAGGTACTACAAACGGGTTTTCGCCGGGTCTTCGGCCGTTTGTAGTCCCGCCTTCAGGCGGCAAGGGCCATCATGAGAATTGCGCATGGTTGGCTTATGGGCTCCGGGTGACGGGCAGTCGCTTCGCGACATGCCCATCCTCCATCTTTG
>SLOV01000168.1 GCA_007132345.1 Kiritimatiellia bacterium | reverse complement strand
TGGTTCCATCCGCCTCGTATAACAGCGAGAAGTTCTTGAGGTGCATATCCGCGTTGCCAGTAAGAAAACAGAGGAGCGTCAGTTCAAAAAGCCGCAGGGCATCGAAACCCGGGTTGCTGGTATAGCGCAGGACCGCCTTGCCCACTTGTTCCATCGACCCGCGGTACTTGTGCTCCGTCAATTTGTCCGTAAGCTGGCACATGTCCTCGACGTGGAGCGGGCCCTTCGGGGTTCGGTCCATACGGCGCGTCAGGTAGGCAAGTTCTCCGTCCGCCAGGGGGATCAATCCGCACGGCACGACTTCCAGACCCGCCGCCCCGGCCAGTTGCATGGTGGCATGCTCCAACTCGGGCATGCCGGGGAAGTCCCGCGCAGGAGGCTTGAGGATGAACCCGCCTTCCAGCCCGACCAGGGTGAGTCGACCGCGGCCCGATGTGCGATCGCGTTCAAGATGCAGCGACAGTTTCGGCTGTACGCCCGGGACGGAGACGCTGCGTCGGATGATCTGCTCGGCCAGCTTGTTCAGGTCCTCTCGACCATAGTGAAGGGCCGGAATGGAGCGGCTTCCGAACAGCCGCTTCGAACAACGCGCATGGTACAACGGCTCACCGTCATTCAGAGGATAACAACAGATGTGGCAGGCCTTCACGACGGAACGTTCTCCGAGGGCCATACGCCAACGGCGCCGATGCAGTCCCGGCAGGTGGCCAGCAGCAGGCCCATGCGGTCCCGGGGGTCGAGTTTCCATGTCTTTTCCGCAATGTCCAGCAGCCAGCCTTCTGGAATGAGCCCATCGAAGAACGGAAAGAGGCGCTTGTCGTGATAGGGCTGGCTTCGTAGGGGGAGCAGGCGGCTGATGGGCAGGTTCTCCGGGTCGCGGGCGTAGTCCGGGTGATAGGCAAAGGTGTAGCCCTCCTCGGATTCTGTGAGGGTTCCGGCCGTTTTCCCGAACATTTTGACCTGGGCACTACGCATCCATGGGCTCCATGGGTAGGCGGTCCGGCACGGGGCCGAGGTGATGGCCGAAGAGGGCAAGGAGCTGGTTCACCTTGTCCATGCGGAGGGTGGCCTTGCCCTGTTCCAGTTCGCGAACGAAGCGTAATCCGACGCCAGCCCGGTCCGCGAGATCGCGTTGGGTCAGCTTGAGCCGTTTGCGTCTCTGTTTCACGAAGGTTCCGAGATTCTGCTTCATGCATACCCTATAGGGTATAGAGGGGGATAAGGTCAACATAAATAACCCCGAAAAGGTATACTGCGGCGGATATTTTCAAATCTATACCCGATCGGGGATTCTCATGTCGTTGAGTCGTCTGTCAGTCCGGATTTCTCGCCGGGCTGTCAATCTGGGGTCGTTATTAGCCAGCAAAGGAGCGTCAGAAATTCTCAGTATGGCCCTTACCGCCTGAAGGCGGGACTACAAACGGGCGAGGACCCGGCGAAAACCCGTTCGTAGTACCTGCTTCAGCAGGCCCGAACAACCCGTTCCAGGCCATACAGAGAATTGCTGCCTTTTCCTTACTCGCGCTGGACAATGATGGATCAAAGCGTTACTTTAGATTGTCATGTATAAAAGAATCATAGATTTCGGTTTGTCGATGACGCATTCCCTCTTTTTCTGGGGGCCGCGGCAAACGGGAAAGAGCACGCTGCTGCGGGCAAGGTTCCCCAACGCCATCGTCTTTGACCTCTTGCTGGCGGACGAGTACCGGCGCCTTGTGCAAGACCCGTCGGTCATCCGACAGGAACTCGCAGCAAAAGGGCTGAACGGCGAGAATCAGGCCGCACCGGTCATCGTGGACGAAATCCAGAAGGTTCCGGAACTCCTCGACGAGATCCACTGGATGATCGAGCGTATGGGGCTTCGCTTCATTCTCTGTGGATCGAGCGCGCGAAAGATCAAGCACGGTCGTGCCAATCTGCTCGGCGGAAGAGCGCCTGCGCTCCATCTGCATCCACTGACCTTTGCGGAAATACCGGACTTCGATCTCAATCGGGCGCTGAATCGCGGACTGCTTCCGCCCCACTACACGAGCGGGCAGGATTCGATTCTGCGAAGAGCCTATGTGGGCGCATATTTGCGCGAAGAGATCGCGGCGGAAGCCGCCGTTCGGAATCTGCCTGCGTTTGGGCGGTTTCTGGAGGTGGCTGCAATCTCGAATGGAGAGATGATTGTTTATCAGAACATCGCGCGGGATTGTGGTGTGAGCGCACCCACGGTGAAGGCCTACTTCGAGTTGCTGGAGCAGACGCTGATGGGCCGCTTGCTGCCCGCATATACCCGCCGGGCCCGCCGTCGAGTCATCCTCTCGCCCCGCTTCTATTTCTTTGATGTCGGTGTTGTCGGCGCGCTGACTCGGCGCGGTCGAATCGAGCCAGGTTCCGAACTGTGGGGGCGCGCCCTGGAGCACTTCATCTTCATGGAACTGATCGCCCACCATGAATACCGGAGCGACGACCGGCCGCCGCCTGCCTATTGGCGCACCGCATCTCAGTTGGAAGTGGATTTTGTCCTCGGCGGCGGAGCCGTGGCGGTTGAGGTGAAGTCAACCCGCATGGCCCAGGACCACGATCTGCGCGGACTACGCGCCTTTCAGGAAGAGCATCGGCCACGCCGGGCCATCCTGGTTTCTATGGACGCAAAGCCCCGGCGCACCGACGACGGAATCGAAGTCCTTCCCTGGCGCGCTTTCCTGGAGGAACTCTGGTCCGATACTCTGTTCGCAGGCGTATGAATCTGCTCGAACTACATGCCCTGGCCCGTCACTACGGCTTACAAGGAATCAGTGTGCATTCGACACGATTAACTTTTGCGAGCGCGTAGGTTGTGGAGAAATGTGCGCACACAGAGGCGCTTACAGGCAAAATAATCGGTTGAAAGTGACGTTTAAGCGGGTTGCGTGGCAAGCATAGACCCTTGCCAAACAGCAATTCTCATTATGGCCCTTGCCGCCTAAAGGCGGGACTACAAACGGGCGAAAGCCAAGCGGAAAACCGTTCGTAGTACCTGCTTCAGCAGGCCCGAAGAACCCTTTCCAGGCCATACTGAGAATTGCTCAGCGGAATTCCGAATGGATTGACGAGAGGGCTCGGCATGAACTATGAATGCGCCCCTTTGCAGGATATTTCGAAGTGAACATCCCTCCCTCCCCGGCATCAGCAAGGGCGGTCGTTAAACCGGAAGCAATCGGTCCGGGCTCATTGGACCTGACCCTTGCCGGTTCCTGGCGTTTGGTTGACGACCGCTCCCAGGCGACAGGCTTTCTGCGTGACTTCG
>SLOV01000134.1 GCA_007132345.1 Kiritimatiellia bacterium | reverse complement strand
GGGGGGGCGGAGGAGATCGAGTTGGGAGCGCGTGAAAAGAGAGCGAAGCTCCAAGCCGGCGGCAGAAAGCGCCGCGATACCACCCGCTTCGCGATCAATAATGCAAAGCACCGTGTCAATGATCGCGCCACGCTCGCGCAAGGCCTGCGTCGATAATAGGATCTGGCCTCCAGAGGTGACCACATCCTCCACAACCGCCAGTCGACGGCCTTCGATCTCGCCGCCTTCCGCCAGCTTGCATGTGCCGTACGTCTTGGCCTGCTTGCGCACGAACAGCGCAGGCAGTCCCGTTAGGTGGGAGAGCATGGTGACCAATGGAATGCCGCCCATTTCGAGGCCCGCCAGCGCATCCATGCCATCAGGAATACAGGGCATCAGGTGCCGACCAATCTCATGCAGGAGAGATGGGTCACTTTCCAATAGGTACTTATCGAAATAGACATGACTCGTTGCGCCAGAGCGTAAGGTGAAGGTTCCATGCAAGGAAGCAGTCGATACAATCTGCCGGCCCAGTTCTTCGCGTGTCCAGCGGGGCATATCCGTCCTCTTTGTGTCCATCATCCAACTTCGCTCCTGCTCTTCGTTTGCGGTTTGATGCAGCGTAGACTTTTCTATTCGTCCTGGCCGTCGTGCCAGCGGACCGCATAGCGCACCAATTCGTTTCCACTGGCAAGTCGCAACTTTTCTTTCAGGTGACCCCGGTGTGTCTCGATGGTCTTAACGCTTACGTGTAGTTGGTCGGCAATCTGTTGCGTGCCCAGGCCACTTCCGATCAGGCGAAGAACCTCGAGTTCGCGGTCACTAAGCGTTCCCACCAGGGATGTCGGTGCGGAGGGCGGCGTGCCATTCTTGAAGAGGCGGTCGCGCACGGACTCGCTGAAGTACAGGCGCCCATCGAGAACGGTTCGAATGGCTTCGATGATGCGGTCCGAGACCTCCTGCTTCATGATATAGCCATTGGCCCCAGCCTGCATGGCGCGTTCGGCGTAAAGCCATTCGTCATGCATGGACATGATCAAGACCGGCATCTGCCAATGCGCGGCTCGCAGGCGCTTGGTGAGTTCCAGCCCATCGGGGCCTTCCATGGAGATGTCGACCAGCACGACGTGAGGTCGGGTCTGCTCGACCAGTTGCAGGGCCTCTGTCGTATTGCGGGCCAGCCCGCAGACGCCTAGATCGGCTTCAGTCGACAGCAGGGCTTTGATGCCATGCAAAACGATCGGGTGGTCGTCCACAACCAGAATGCGTTTTTCAGCTTTGAGCATGATGGTGCGTCTCGGTAGGCAACGATATATCGACAGGACGGCGACAGATAACCGAAAACCCGCCATCGGCCCCGCTTGCGAATTCGAGTGTACCGCTCGCAAGGCTGGCGCGATATGCCATAATGGAGAGCCCCATCCCCTTGATTTCCGATGGCGGGGCGGGCAAGCCAGGGCCATTGTCTTCAACGCACAGTTCGAGGTGCTGGTCGACGACGTGGAGTCGTATAGAGATCCGGGTTGCGTGGGCATGTCGAATGGCGTTGTTTGCAGCCTCCTGGGCAATCCGATAGAAGTGCAGCGCCGCTTCTTCGGGGAGATCCGAGGGCACAGGATCCAACTCAACCGGGCACTGAATGCCGAGCCGGTGTGCCAGGGTTTCCGCCAATTCCTGGAGCGCGCCGCCGAGACCGAGCCGACGGAGGTTGACCGGGTAGAGGCCATGGGAAAGTGCGCGCACTTGTTCTACCGCCTGCTGTGCGAGGTCGACGATCGCTGCCGCATTTTCCTGCTGGTCATCCTTGCGCGCGGCAAGTTGGCGGTCAAGTGTCTTGGCGAGCAGGGAGATGCCCGTGAGTTGCTGTCCGAGCGCATCGTGCAATTCCTGTCCAATCTCCCGGCGCACCTGCTCGCTGGCTGCCGCGAGCCCGGCTTCCATTTGTTTCCGGTCACGCAGGTCGCGCATCACTGCGGTGAAGAGGTGTTCACCATCCACGACGGCATCGCTAAGGGCGAGATCCAGGGGCACGTGAGCTCCATCTTTGCGAATCGCGATCACCTCGCGCCCGACCCCGATGATCCGGCTATGGCCCGTATCCAGATAACGTTGAATATATTCGTTGTGCCGCTCCCGTTGTGGGGTCGGTATGAGCATCGCAACATTCTGCCCCAACATTTCCTCGGCGGCGTAGCCGAAGATTCGCTCCGCTGCACGGTTGCAGGAAAGAATGGCACCGCTCTGGTCGGCGGTGACGATGGCATCCACCGTTGTATCGAGAACCGCACGCATCCGCTCCTGGTTTTTCTGCAGTTCCGCCTCGACGGCTCTTCGCTCTTCGATTTCGCGGCGCAGCGCACTCCAGGAGGGATCGGCCCGAGAGGAAGACTCTTTCTCCGCTTTCCTTTTCAGAATGGCGCCGGCAATGCCGCCGATGACCAGCGCCACGGCGAGTTGCAGGAGCGCAGGCAGGCGAGAGCTTGTTCCATAGATAGGTTGCTCTTCCTGTGCGCCAACAGGAAGAGCCCCCGCCACGAGAAGCAGCAAGGCAAAGGCAGCAGGGGCCAAGCGATGAAAGTTCACTCTGCGCAAAATGGCTAGAGCTACCTCCACCGGCTCAGCCTCCACTTCGTACGGTTTGGGGATCGGAAAGGCCGAGAAGCAATCACTCCTGGGTCGAGGAGAGGCTGCCTACCCCCCCAGAGGGTGCCGACCAGCTCCTCGATTGGACGGTGATCTACTCTGCTTCGGCTTCGCCTTCCTTGTGTTCCTTGACAGCGGCCATCAGGTCATCGAAAGCGACCGTATCCCGTGCTTCTTCGAGTTGGGCGAAATCGACGCCTTGTCCTTCAATATTCATCACAACGGCATCGGCCATAATGGTGATCTTTCCGGTGCGGTGGCGCGTATCGAATTCCTCCACGGCCCGATGTCCGCGCCAACGGGTGGTTCGCTCGAAACCGGTGTCGGTTTCCCGATCGAATTCGCCCATCGCCATGCCGAACTGGGCCATCGCGAGCAGGCCGCCCATAGAGCCCATGTCACTGAGCTGAATCGTGATGCTGGCGCCTTCGCCATCGCTGTAAACCCCTTCAGCGGTGGAGACGTGTATGCCCATGGCTGAGCTGCGCTCGCCGCTGGCGCTGGTGCGGGGCAGGCCAGGGAGTTCTGCCGGCAGGTGCTCGCGCAGTTTGCGGAAATCGATCGGCATGACCGTTTTCGCGGGCTCTCCCGATTCGTCGGTCTGGTCGGCACCGGCAAGTGCGCCCATCATGGCGCCCATGATCTGGCCAAAGTCGGGGG
>SLOV01000055.1 GCA_007132345.1 Kiritimatiellia bacterium | reverse complement strand
TTTCCGCCGCGCCACCAGAGGTCGATCCGCGGACGTTCGGGCAGTTCCGCTTCTTCGGGCGGCGCCTCCGGCTCGCGGACCAGCACGAGATTGCGGTTGAGCCGATGAGCGCCCACGATCAGGCGTGTGAAGGCGGGCAGGTTTTCTTCGCGCTGGCTGTCGCCGATTACGATCGTATTCGGCTCCAGCGGCCCGAAGCCATACCCCTTGATCAGCGCCTCGGCGCCAGCGAAGACGTCTTCCGACGGATAGATCTTCACCATGGCCTCTACGCCGCGCCGGTTCAGATACTGACCGATCGTCTTCTTGAGCGAGGCCACTCGTTCCGACCCCCATTTTTCGGTCGGCATGATGGTAGCGATGGTGAGATAGGAGGGGCCCTGCGCAAGGGCCTGCGCCAACTCGATGAGATGCCAACGGCTCTGCGGCGAACCGCTGAAGACTAGAATGTTGGGCCGCCAACTCCGTTCGTCCGGCGGCCGATGCCGCAGACGCCGGATCGCCACGCGGACCAGCAACATGAGCAGGCCGCGCCGCATATCGCCCCAGTGCGCCCGGAGCTGGCGCCGCTTCATTAAGGTATAAATCGCACCGGTGACAACGGTTGCGGTGATGGTTGCCCCGAGATCGATCATGACCATGACCTTGAGACAGGCCGCCGCCCCAAGGAGCGAGCCCCACCACGGAAACCGGAAAGCGGGCCGCCAGGACGGGCTTTCGATCAAACCTTCCAGGCCGGCCGAGAGATTGATGAGGCCATAGGAGGTGAGGAAGAACATGGTGAGAATCGGAGCGATCATATTGAGATCGCCGATGAGCAGCGCCACGAGCGCGACGAGGAAAGAGAGCACGGACGCGGTGTGCGGATCGTTGGTCTTGCCGTAGCCGCGCCCGATGAAGCGGGGCAGCAGCCGGTCGGCGGCGAGGGCCTGCAAGGTGCGGGGCGCACCCAGGATGGCGCCCATGGCACTCGACAATGTGGCCGCCCATACCCCGGCAAGAATCAACCCACCCCAGCGGGCGATATCCGCCATGATCAGCGGGCGCACCAGCAACAGGTCCGGATCGGCGACCTGGGCATCGATCACCACGGGAATGGTCATGTAAATCAGGTAGCCCACCACCACGGCGCCCAGCGTGCCGAGCGGAAGCGCCCGCGAAGGATTCTTGAGGTCGCCCGACATGGCGATGCCCGCCTCGATGCCGGTTACCGCCGGAAAGAAGACGGCGAACACGGGCCAGAAGCCGAGGCGGGCCGGGATGTTCGCGCCGAACTCCGCCAAGGCCTCGGACGGCGCCGACCCCAGGAAGAAGGAGACCAGCGCGGCAACGATCAGCGCCAGAATAAGGAACTGGGTCTTGAGCGCAAGGTCAGCGGAGATCATGGCCAGCAGCGTCAGTGCCAGGAGGGTTACGACGGAAACAAGTCGCGCCTCCGTGATTTCCAGTGGCAGCGGCGGCAGCCGTTCGATCCACGGCGACAGGTCCACCGCGGCCACCACGGCTTCGGAGAAACCGGAAATATAGAACGCAATGCCGAGGGCCTGCGCAAAGAAGAGGGGCAAGCCGATGGCCGCACCCACTTCGGCGCCCAGCGAGCGGGAGATGACGAAATAGGCGCCGCCCCGCCCCACCTGCATGTTGGTGGCGGTGGCCGAAAGAGAAAGGCCCGTCAAGAGCGTGATGGACGAGGCCATACTCACAATCAGCAACGTTGCCGGCAGCCCTACGTTCCCCAGCACCCAGCCGAAGCGGAGGAACATGATCACGCCGAGGATCGTGAGAATGCTCGGGGTAAAGACGCCCTGGAAGGTACCGAACTGGTACCCCTTCCCGACCTCGGCTTTGGCTGGACTGCTCATGGCGGCAGGGGTTGTAACATTCCCGGCAGGGCGACGAAAGCCAAGGTTCGCTCCCGCATCCAATCCGCCGCAAATCCAGGAAGAACCCCTTTTCTTTATGGGCGCGAGCGCCTATGTTTCTTGAGGTACGCCCACATGGAGGCTGAGATGAAACGAATCGCCCTACCCCTTTTTATTGCGGCCCTCTGCATATCGGCCGGCTGCGCCACACCCGAGGCGCGCATTCGCAGAAACCCGGAAATGTTCGAGGCGCTCCCCGACGAGGTGCGCACCCAGGTACAACGCGGCCAGATCGAGCCGGGCTTCACCGAAGATGCCGTCTTCCTCGCACTCGGCAAACCGGACCGGGAATATACGCGGCGCACCGCGGAAGGCGTTTCCAAAGTTTGGTCCTATGTCGAACGGGAGTACACCGCCGATCGGCAGCGGGTACGGGGAACCTTCCATGTCCGTGACGATCGGGGCCGGCTACGGTCCGTGCGCGACGACGTATGGGTCGATGTACAAAACTGGCGCGAGTTCGAGGCGACGCGCGTCGAAATGCAGAACGGCATCGTCGTCGCCATCGAGCATCTGCGCCCCTGACGTACGTACCATGGCCATCACTTCTCTCCAACAGATCGACTGGGACACCTGGACACCCGTCTGGAGGGCCACCCTTCTCTTTGTCATCAAAGAGGGCCAGGCACTGCTCATCGAGAAGAAGACCGGATTCGGTGCGGGCAAAATCAATGCGCCCGGCGGGCGGCTTGAACCGGGGGAGACACCGGAGGAAGCCGCGCTGCGCGAAATGCGCGAGGAACTCCTGATCGATGCGGTGGGCATGCGTAAGTGCGGCGAACTCTTTTTCCAGTTTCTCGACGGCCACTCCATACACGGCTTTGTCTTCCGCGCAGACGATCATCTGGGGGTGCCGACCGAGACCGTCGAAGCAAAACCGCTCTGGGTACCGCTCGACGAAATCCCCTTCGACCGCATGTGGGAAGACGACCAGTACTGGGTTCCGCACATGTTAAACGATCAAGCTTTTCGGGCGCGCTTTCTCTTCGATGGCGATTCCATGCTCGAAAAGGAAGTGCACATTCTCTGCGATTGATCTAGACTCCTGTTCCTATGGAGTCAGGTGTGTTCTTTACGGTCATGGCCGTCTTTGGCGGACTGGCCCTTTTTCTTTTGGGCATGAGCCTCATGACGCAGGGCCTGCGAGCGGCGGCAGGCTCACGGCTCCGCCTCATTCTCTCGCGCGCCGGGCGCAGTCCCAGCGCCGGGATGGGGCTGGGGACGTTGCTCGGCTTTCTCGTTCACAGCAGTGCGGCCACCGCCATGCTGGTTGCCTTCGTCAACGCGGGGCTCACCACGCTGCCCGCCGCTGTGCCGGTCGTTTTCGGAGCGAACCTTGGCACAACCCTTTCGATGCAGTTGATTTCCTTCAAACTTGGGGAATTCGCCTACTTCGTCATCGCCGTGGGCTTCGCGGTACGGATGGCGGGACGCACGGAACGATCGCGCGAAATCGGCAACGCCTTGCTCGGCTTCGGCCTGATCTTTCTCGGCATGAACGTCATGAGCGATTCCATCCGGCCTTATCGCGACGACCTGCGCCCCCTGCTGCAAGGGGTCAACAGCGCCAGTCTCCTTGGCATGATCTACGGCATCGGTCTTTCGGTCGCCATCACCGTCATCATCCAGAGCAGTGGGGCGACCATTGGCATGTGCTTCGCTCTGATTCAGGCGGACGTTTTCACCGATCTCTCGCAGGCTTTTCCCATTATTCTGGGCGCACAGATCGGCACCTGCATCACGGCCATTCTCGCGAGCATCGGCACGAACATCGAAGCCCGGCGCACCGCCGTTTCCCATCTCCTCTTTAATCTCATTGGCACCGTGGTCGTGTTGCCGCTGGTGGGTCCCGTGCAAAGCCTGATGGCCTTCACCTCCCCCGACCTGCTGCGGCAGACCGCGAACCTGAACACCTTCCTGGCCGTCGGCAAGACGGTGATTGTCTTGCCGTTTATCATGCCGTTCGTCCGGCTGGTGCGCTTCAGCACCCCCTCGTCCAGCAAGATGCCGGAAACCAGCCATCTCGATCCCGAACTGCTGCCCCGTCCCGAGGAGGCCATCTATGCCGCCATCCGCGAGCTGCGGCGCGTGGCCATGGTTTGCTCTCGCAGCCTGCGCGCCAATGGGCAGCTCCTCTTGTTCCGCTACGATCCCGCCACCATTCAGCGCATCCGACTCAACGAGCAGGTGATCAACGCCATCAAGATCTCCATGCGCGAGTATCTCGAAGAGATGACGCACCGCTATCTCTCAAAACGCCAGGCCATGCTCGTGCAGCATCTCGACCGTTGCATTGTGGAGATCGAGCGCATCGGTGACCATGTGGAGTATCTCTGCGATCTCTCCCTGCAACGACGCAACGACCCCGAAAAACTCTTCCGTACGGAATCCTTCGAGCACCTTTTCGATCTGTTCGAAAAAGCCCAGTTGGTCATGTCGCTGGTGATTGAGTCGCTCGACCCGGAAAACCCCGACTTCCAGGAAGCGGCCAAGCGGGTCATGGCCGCCCGCGACGCGTACATGGCGGCCAGCGTCGAAACGAAAAACACCTTTCACGAACTCGTCGCGGCAAAGGAAGAAACTGCGCTGGCCGGGATCTATTACAACCGCTACATCATCTCCTTCGACCGGATCGTCAAGCACGCCAAAATCGTCGCACTCGCCGAACAGCAGCCGACTTTCTGGATCAAACGCAAGAAACTCGGTCGCGTGGCGCCGGGGCTACCCAAGCGCGAGCCGATCAAGCTCGCGGACCCGTCCGACTATATCGCGCGGCTCCACGAAGAAGAGCAGACCTGAGGCGCCTTACGAATCGCCTGCGGGGCGCAGGTCGCGAATGACCCGCTTGATGATTGAGCCGCTCGGCAGGTCGTGGTCCAGATCCGTTGCCACGACGGCACGGGCCTCTTCCGCAACATCGCCAACCATCGATTCCGTTTCTGCCTCTTCGCCTTCCGCTTCTTCGGGCTCTTCTGCTTTCTCGGGCTCTTCGGCTTCTTGAGCTTCTGGCTCTTCGGCTTCCACTTCGGCTTCTGCTTTCTCGGGCTCTTCGGCTTCTTGAGCTTCTGGCTCTTCGGCCTCGTCGGCCTCGTCGGCCTCATCGGCTCCTTCTAGCTCCTCGGGAGCAGGCAGCAAAGGGGACTCGGGAACTTCAAGCTCTACCTCTTCGGCCGGGGCCACATCCTCCGGAACCAGCTCCGGGCGCACTGCGGGCGGCTCGTCGGGCAGCACGGCTGGCGCCTCTTCTTCATAACGCTCGACCGCCCGTGTGTCCGGCACCGGCGGCAATCGCTCCGCGCGCGGGGCTTCCTGATAAACCGGGCCGCGCGGACCGAAAGGCGACGGCAATGGCTGACCTGTGAGGCCGTAGTAGAGCGCTCCGCCGACCACGACAATAAACGCCAGGCCCAGCACACCCAGCAACAGCGTCACGCGCCGCTCGGAGCGATTAACCAATTGCCGCAGCTTCTCTTCCGTCTCGCGGGATCGCTCGATCAGGCTGGCAACCGTCTCGGCTGCCGACCGATTGGTCGCATCGAACGTACTGAGCGAGTTCTCGAAATGCGACATCCCTTCGGCCGACGATTCGAGCTGGCGTTTGACCTCCGAAAGCACTTGCGTTTGCGCTTCCGACGATTGGCCCACCTTCTGCATGCTTTCAATGGCTTCCGGCAGGCGCTCCAATGCGCCAAGGAGTCGCTCCTGCACCTGTGACTGTCGATCGAGGTGGTGCGACACGGCCTGCAGGAGTTCCCCGACATCCGATGCCGCATGCTTCTGCAGCGCGCGAGACTGCGCTTTGCGACTGGGCCGGGGCACAAACCAGTGATACCAACGCCTCTTCGGCTTAGCCAACTCAACGGCCGCGTCGTCATGACCCGGGGGATGCCATTCGCCGGCCGCTTCGCCGCCCGATTCCACTTCTGCGTCGGACATCTGCGTCGACTGTGTTTCGTCCGGTGTCTGCACCGGCGCCTCGTCGGGGGCCTGCTTGGTTTCGCTGCGTTCGTCCGCCATGATGCTACTCTCCCTCGTCACTGCGCTGTAATCGGTCGCCGTCGCGACCCGGAATCTCTGATCTCACTCTAGAGGTTCCGGGCCGCTTGGCAAGAAACAGCTCTCAGGCATGCAGCATCGAGGTGCCTTCCGCCTTCAGGTCGGTCACCGCCTGGCGAACACGGTCCTTCATGTTGGCGATGCCCTTCTTCAAATAGGCACGCGGGTCGTAGGCCTTCTTGTCGCCCACCTCCGCGTCGATCTTCAGGACACCGTCGTAGTTCTTGAACATGTGATCGACCAGCGGGCGCGTGAAGGCGTACTGCGTGTCGGTGTCGACGTTCATCTTGATGACGCCATAACCCAGCGTCTCATGAATCTCTTCCTGGCTCGATCCCGAGCCGCCATGGAAGACGAGGTAGAGCGGGTTCTTGTCCGTGCTCAGCTTCTGCTGCACCGCGTCCTGCCCATCGCGCAGGATCTTCGGCTTGAGCACCACGTTGCCAGGCTTATAAACGCCATGCACGTTTCCGAACGTGGCGGCCAGCATATACCGGCCGAGCGGTGCGAGCGCCTCGTTCGCCGTCACCATGTCATCCGGCGTCGTGTAGAGCTTTTCTTTGCCAACGCCCGAGGTGTCATGGCCGTCTTCTTCGCCGCCGACCACCCCGATCTCAACCTCCAGCAGCATGTTCATTTCCGCCAGGGCCTTCTGGTACTTCACCGAGATTTCCAGATTCTCGGCCAGCGGTAGTTCGGATCCGTCAAACATATGGCTGTTGAAAAGGGGCGGGAGCCCTTTCTGCACCCGTTCGCGGCTGAACGCGATGAGGGGATCCAGGAACGGCACAAGATTCTTCGGGTGGCAGTGGTCGGTATGCAGGGCAATCAGCACATCATACTTCTCCGCCAGTACGTGGGCGGCTTCGGCAATCACCCGCGCGCCCAGCGCCATATCCTTCATCGCGCCAGTGGCATGGGCGCCGCCGCCGGTCGAAACCTGAATAATGCCGTCGCTCTTCGCCTCGGCGAAGCCCTGCATGGCGGCGTTTAACGATTCAAGTCCCACAATATTAATAGCGGGATAAGCAAAACCTCCGTCTTTGGCCCGGTCAAGCATCTGGCAATACTGGTCATAGGTTGCGATCGGCATCTTCGGTCTCCTTGGCTGTGTTTGGGGGAGTTTTCTCCACGAAATGGGGGCGCAGGCTACAAGATTGCCCCCCCGGCTTCAAGCACGTTGCATCGGGCGAAGAATCACGAAAAGAGGATGAAATCGGGTGCATCCAGTCGGTTTTTCTGGCCCCGCGCGGTTGACCAATGGGGTTCGCTGGAATATTTTCCAGAAACTTCTACATTTTTCACACACGCGTGGGTATGGTGCGCATGGGTCAAGCGTTTTACTCGCCAACAGGAAGAGGTACAAGAATGATGCATCGAATTCGTCTCGTTTCCCTATTTGTGGTCGGTCTGCTGACCGTCACATTCCTCCACAGTGAAGCGCTTGGTCAGTCCGCGCGCCCCGGCATGGGCGCCGTTCCATACAGCGACGACGGCGGCGGTGTCATGTTCCGCGTCTGGGCGCCCAACGCCACCAGCGTACATGTCGCCGGCGAGTTCAATAACTGGAATCTCGTCACGCCTCTGGTCGACGAAGGCAACGGCAACTGGTCACGCGACGTGCCCACAGCCTCCGTGGGACAGCAGTACAAGTATGTGATCGATACGACCATCTGGAAGAGAGATCCGCGTGCCCGGCAGGTGACCAATTCCGACGGTAACTCCATCATCTACGACCCCAACGTATTCGACTGGGGCGACACCCCGCAGTACATGCCGTTCCGCAACGATGCCGTTATCTACCAGATGCACGTGGGAACCTTCGCGGGCCAGAACCCGCCCAGCAATTTCGACCTCGCCATCGATCGACTCGACCATGTGCGGAAGCTTGGCGTGAACGTCATCAAGCTCATGCCGGTCAACGAATTCGCCGGCGGCCTAAGCTGGGGCTACAACCCATCCGACCTCTTCGCCATCGAGAGCGATTACGGTGGACCCGATGCCCTCAAGCGCTTCGTCAGCGCCGCGCACGAGCGGAACATGGCCGTCTATATGGACGTCGTCCACAACCACTACGGCCCCACCGACCTCGATATGTGGCGATTCGACGGCTGGCACGACGGCGACTGGGGCGGCATCTACTTCTATAACGATACCCGCGCCGTCACCCCGTGGGGCGACACACGGCCCGACTTCGGCCGCCAGGAAGTGCGCGACTTCATTCGCGACCAGATCCTCATGTGGGTGCAGGAGTATCGCATCGGCGGCTTCCGCTGGGACTCCGTCTTCAACATCATCAACACCGACTGGGGCACCAACACCGATGGCTGGCAACTCCTGCGCGATATCAATTGGGACCTGCTGAACGACTATCCCCACGTCATCCGCGGCGCGGAAGACAACATCTTCGATCACCCCATGAACTTCGAAAACGTCTGGGACGTCGGCGGGCGTTGGGATCTGCACGGACAGATCACCCCCAGTTCGGACGCCAGCCGTGACATGAACGTGGTAGCCGGCTTCGTGAGCAACTGGAACAGCCACGAGCGCGTTATTTTCTCCGAAGCGCACGACTACGTTGCGGCCACCCACGGGCGAAGCCGGATGCCGACCGAGATCGATGGCGGCAACCCCGAAAGTAGCTGGGCGCGCAAGCGGCAACTTCTTGCTGCCGGCATGGTGATGACCGCGCCGGGCGTCCCCATGATCTTCCAGGGCCAGGAATTCAACGAAACCAACGCCTTCCACGACGACACGCCCTTGCAGTGGCACCTCGCCAACAAGCATCAGGGCATCACGCTCGCCTACTCCGATCTCATCGCCGCCCGCCGCAATCTGCGCGGCGGCATGGAAGGTCTCAAGGGCACCGGCGTTCAGGTCTACCCCGTCGACAACGCCAACAAGGTCATCTCCTACTCGCGCTGGAACATGGGCGGTGACGAAGTGCTGGTCGTGGCGAATTTCTCGGCCAACGAATTCGACAGCAACAATTACATGGTCCGCTTCCCCTCCACCGGCACCTGGTATGCGCACTTCAACAGCGATGCGCAGCTTTACGCCTCCGACTTTGGGAACATCGGCAGCCCAGTGGTCGAAGCGACCGGCAACCCGCCGCAGGCAGCCGTGAACATGGGCATGTACAGCATGCAGATTTTCTCGAAAACGCAGCCGCCCAACACCGGCTTCGTTACATTCGATCCCGCCTTGCCCGAAGCGTGCGAACCCCTCGAAATCGCTTACGCCCCCAACAACGGCCCGCTCGAAGGCGCGTCCACCGTGGTCGCCATGATCGGGCGCAATGGCTGGGAGGATGTCGAAGACTTGCCCATGACATGGAGCGATGGCGCCTGGCGCGCCACTAAGAGCGTGCCCACCGGCACCTACCGCATCGACATGGTCTTCCATAACGGCGAGCCTGAAGCCTCCCGCATCTGGGACGATAACTTCGGCCGCGACTGGTGGGTGCCCTACGAAAACTGCCCGCCGCTTCCCTCCCTGGCCTACCTCGACCCCGTGCCGAGCGGCTGCGACCCCGTCGACATCGTCTACGAAGCGCGCGATGACGTCCTGGCCGAAGCCAGTGCGGTCTTCGTTCACCTCGCCCGCAATGGCTGGCAGGACCTCATCACCCTGGAGATGACCGAAACCGAGCCAGGCATCTGGCGGGTGCAACACCTCATCCCCGAAAACACCTACCAGCTCAACTTCGTCTTCCATGACGGGGAGCCCGAAGAAAGCCGCATCTGGGACAATAACAACGGCCAGGACTGGAACATCAATATCACTGGCTGCATCGAGGTTTCCACCCGCCTCGCCATCACCGTGCCCGACGAAGACATCGACGTTGGCGAGGAAGTGTCCTCCTATACCGTAGAGGGCACCACGGAAGGGCTGGCCGGGCACCTCGTCTGGACCAATCAGTCCTCGGGCGTCGGCGGAACCATTCCCGTGAGCGCGTCGTGGTCCATTCCCGACATCCCGCTGATCTCCGGGGCCAACCTCATTCGCGTCACCGGCACCAACGACACAGTGAACCCCAACGCCTCCGTGCAGGACAGCGCCTCCGACACCGTCTACACCACGGCGAACGCCTGGACCGACGGCCAGAACGGCGGCACCGGCTTCACGACCGGATGGCAACTGTCCGGCGGCGATAACGCGGGCTTCTTCCTCGCTACCGCCAGCGACGCAAATAACGACCTGGGTCCTTATGCCTGGGGCCTCTGGGCCAACAGCGGCGACGAAGCCAACGCCGTGCGCCCCTTCCCGGCGCCTCTCCATGTTGGGGACACCTTCACCCTGAACTTCGATAACAACTGGA
Source organism: Kiritimatiellia bacterium (assembly GCA_007132345.1). Lineage (GTDB taxonomy): Bacteria > Verrucomicrobiota > Kiritimatiellia > SLOV01 > SLOV01 > SLOV01. The sequence continues at coordinate 2,250 of SLOV01000055.1, read as the reverse complement.
TCGATACCGACCGCTCCGTTGGCATCGCCATGCAGAATCAGTTCGGGCAAAACCTATTCGAGTTCATGTTCATCGGCGGTGGTGCCGAGTACCTGATCAACGATGCCGATGGGCTGGACGAAACCGGCGTGGGCTGGACCGATCAAGGATTGGCCCTTTCCTTCGAACTCACCAGTCCGACCGCCTACGAGTTCAAGATCGGCAGCGAGACCTTCACCGGCGATCTCATCGCCACGGCGGACGACCTCGTGAGCCAGGTACGGATCTGGAACTTCAGTTCCGGTGGCGGCTGGGAGTTCAACCTCTATGTGAACGATCTCGCCATTGACGGCGACGACCTCGACACCATGGAGTTCTTCGCCGAGCGCACCATCACCCGCGAAGGCGATGTGCTGGAAATCGAAGACTTGTATTTGGTCCTCGATAGCCCGGTCCTCGAGCCGACCTTCCGCATTCACAACAGCGTGGTGGGACGGGTCTACGACCTCCACTACACCACCAACCTGGTTGCGGTACCGCCGATCTGGACGCCCATGGGCCTCGACGTGCCCGGCACCGGCGGTCCGATCGACCTCACGATGACCAACACGTTCGGTCACCTCTTCATCCGTTCCAGCGTCGAGATGGAGTAAGGCCGCGGCAATCCGCAAGCTGTAGGACGGGCGGTGCGTCAGCACTGCCCGTCCCGCGCTGCCCACCCGCACACATCCCAAGCTGGAGGACGGGCATGTGCGCCAGCGCTGCCCGTCTCCCAAAGCCTATCCGCACACATCCCAAGCTGGAGGACGGGCATGTGCGCCAGCACTGCCCGTCTCCCAAAGCCTACCCGCACACATCCCAAGCTGGAGGACGGGCACGTGCGCCAGCACTGCCCGTCTCTCAAAGCCTATCCGCACACATCCCAAGCTGGAGGACGGGCATGTGCGCCAGCACTGCCCGTCTCCCAAAGCCTATCCGCACACATCCCAAGTTGGAGGATGGGCATGTGCGCCAGCGCTGCCCGTCTCCCAAAGCCCACCAGACAAACACGCGTTGACGGACGGCCTAGTAGACCGTCCTACACCGGCGGGTGCGCACATCTGCAGGAAGGTAGGATGGGCATGTGCGTCAGCACTGCCCGTCCCCCAAAGCCCACCAGACAAACACGCGTTGACGGACGGCCTGGTAGACCGTCCTACACAAGCCTCGCCACTGCATGCGCGAAGCGGCTCAACCCCGGATCCCTCGCCCCCATCACCAGCAGCGTATCCCCATTTCGCAGCAGCCCACGCACCTCGGCACCGAGCGCGTCATACCCATCGAATACGGCAGCACGCACACCCCGCGCGCTCAACGCCTTTGCCAACGCGCGAGAATCCACGGTAGCCTCGGCCGTTCCCCCCGCATAGAAAACGGGGAGCAGCAACAGAAGGTCATCCCGCCGGCACGCGGTTGAAAACGCCTCCACCAACTCATCGAACATATGCGCCAGCGGACGAAAGCCGTGCGGGCGCCAGACGCCCACCACCCGCTGTGCCGTTTCGGATGCCGCGCGCCATGTCGCCAGAATCTTCACCGGGTTATGCGCATAATCGTCAATGACTCGGATACCGCCCAAGTCATGAACCAGCTCCAGCCGCCGATGCACCCCGCGAAACTGCGGCAACAGCGATCGAATCCGGTCAGGCGCAAAGCCGAGTCGATGAACGCACTCCATGGCCAGCAAAGCGTTCAGCGCGTTGTGCCCGCCTGGCATCGGTGAGCGAACCCACGCCCCCCGCCATTCCACTTCCCAGCCACCGTCAACACGCCGCGTCTTCGGCGCCACTTCATGCCACCCGGCACCAGGCTCCGCGCCGCATACCCGTTCATGGACGCCCGGCCCGCACACAATCCCTTTGCTCGTTTGCTGAGCGAACGCAGCGAACAACCGAACCACCTCCGCCTCCTCGAAATGGTCCTTCGAGATGTTGGTGATCACGGACCACGCGGGATGAAACTCCACGAGCGAGCCATCGCTCTCGTCCGCCTCGACGACCTGCCAGTGCCCCGCACCCAGGCGCACACTGCCGATCTGGTCGGGCGCCATCCATGCCGAAACCTCCCCGCCATTCACCACCAGCGGGTCCGCTCCCAGCGCTTCCAGCAACCAACCGATCATCGCCGTCACAGTCGTCTTACCCGCCGTCCCGGTGACGGCCACCGTGCGGGCGGGTTCGGTCAGCCGCGCCAGCATCGCCGCGCGGTGCACCACTGGAACGCCGAAGCGGG
>SLOV01000396.1 GCA_007132345.1 Kiritimatiellia bacterium | reverse complement strand
TGCCCAGCACAAAGCGCTGTTCCCGATGGATATTCGGCCGCAGGCGCACGACATCATTCGCACGTGGGCCTTCTACACGATCGTGAAGGCGTGGATGCACGAGAACGAGATTCCGTGGCGGCATGTGGTGCTCTCGGGCTGGATTCTCGATCCGGACCGGAAGAAGATGTCGAAATCCAAGGGTAATGTGGTGACACCCGATTCGCTCCTCGTGGAGTGGTCGTCGGACGCGGTCCGCTACTGGGCAGCGCGGGCGCGGCTCGGTACGGATACGGCGTTCGACGCCGGGGTGTTCAAGGTGGGCAAGCGGTTGGCCACAAAGGTGTTCAATGCGAGCCGTTTCGTACTCGGACAACTCGATCGCGCGGGGGCGGTGCCGCCTGATGCATCGGCCATCAGCGCGCCGCTCGATCTGGCGTTGGTCGCGCGGCTTCGTTCCGTGGTGGAGCAGGCAACGCGCGCCTTCGAGGCCTTCGACTATGCCACTGCCTTGCAAGTAGCCGAGGAAAGCTTCTGGCACTTCTGCGATGACTACCTTGAGCTGGTGAAGCAGCGTTCGTATGCCGAGGACGATCCGGAAGGACGCCGCTCGGCGCTTGCCAGCCTTGCCCTCGCCCTGCGCGCCTACCTGCGGCTACTCGCCCCGTTTCTGCCCTACGTCACCGAAGAGGTCTGGTCGTGGCGATTCGCGGGCGAAGGCCGTCTGCGAAGTGTGCACACGGCCCCCTGGCCGCGCGTGGGTGAGTTCGAAGCCGTTCCGGAGTTCCCGGTGGCGGGTGCCTATGAGGCCGCCGTTGAGGTGATGGGCAAGATCCGCGGCGCGAAAACGGTGGCGCAGAAAAATCTCCGCTGGCCGGTCGCCACGCTTCGGGTTACCGGCTCGCGCGAGGCGTTGGCGGCGCTCGAACCTGTGACGAGCGATTTGCTGCGTGCAGGCAATGTGGCAGAGGGCGGCCTGGTTCTGGAAGAAGGCGCCGGCGTTGAGGGCGAGCGGTTCGCGGTCGAAGTGGCCTTGTCGGATCAAGCGCCGGGCGCGTGAGGGCCTGTGGGCGGGGTGGAGTTCTGGCAGCCCTACAGGCTGCTGGGGTTTTTGTTGGTTCCCTGCGGTCCCAGGGCGTTGCCCTGGGCTGGGTTCTTGCACCCTTTCAGGGTGCTTGCCAGGCAGGGGAAGCGTGCGGGCTCGTGTAACTCGCCCCTCCAAGTTGTGGGGGCGGGTCTTGTAGTGGGTTCTTGCCTTCCTTCAGGGTGCTTGCCAGGCAGGGGATGCGTGCGGGCTCGTGTAACTCGCCCCTCCAGGTTGTGGGGGCGGGTCTTGTAGTGGGTTCTTGCCTTCGTTCAGGGTGCTTGCCAGGCAGGGGAAGCGTGCGGGCTCGTGCAACTCGCCCCTCCAGTTGGGGGGAGCGGGAGGGCTGGGTTCTGTTTGCAGGCACTGGGCTTATACGTTATACAACTCGCGATTTAACGGCTCCGATCCGTTCTGGGCCGCTGCGATCGTGCCACCCTTTTGAGAGGAATAGCCTATGTCTCCTGCAACACCGAAGAAATCCCCGAACGTGAATGGCCATGTCACGGCCGACGACATTAAGAAGCGCTTTCAGGATCACCTCAAGTTCACGATGGCGAAGGACGAATACTCCGCCACGGATCACGATCGCTATTACGCGCTCTCCATGGCGGTGCGCGACCTGTTGATCGAGCGATGGATCAACACGAGCCAGACCTATTACAAGCAGGACGTGAAGCGGGTCTATTACCTCTCCATGGAATATCTGATGGGGCGCGCCCTGGGGAACAACGTCATCAACCTCGGCATCGATCCGCAGGTGAACAAGGCGCTTTCGGACCTCGGGCTCGACTGGAATTTCCTGCGCGACCTGGAACGCGACGCCGGGCTGGGCAACGGCGGCCTCGGGCGGCTTGCCGCCTGTTTTCTCGATTCTATCGCGACGCTGGAATTGCCCGGGTATGGCTACGGCATCCGCTACGATTATGGCATTTTCCGGCAGCAGATCCGCGACGGCTTCCAGGTGGAGGAGCCGGACAACTGGCTGCGCTATGGCTACCCGTGGGAAATCGAACGACCGGAATTCCAGTTCGAGGTGCACTTCGGCGGCCGTGTGCAGATCGAGCACGACGAGCGCGGCAAACCGATTCACCGCTGGGTCGACTACGAGACGGTGGTGGGCATCCCTTACGACAATCCGATCGCGGGATATGGCAACAACACGGTGAACAATCTGCGGCTCTGGACCGCCAAGGCGACGGAAGAATTCGATCTGAGCTTCTTCAACACGGGCGAGTATGTGCGCGCCTACGAGCAGAAGCTGACGAGCGAAAATATCACCAAGGTCCTTTATCCCAACGACGCGATCGAGCAGGGTAAGGAGCTTCGCTTCAAGCAGCAGTACTTCTTTGTGGCCACCTCGCTGCACGACATTCTGCGCCGCTTCAAGGTCGCCCACTCGGACCTGTCGCTGTTCCCGGAGCGGGTCGCCATTCAGCTCAACGACACGCATCCGGCGATTGCGATCGCGGAGTTGATGCGCATCTTCCTCGATGAAGAGCACCTGGAATGGGACAGGGCGTGGGATCTGTGCCGGCGCACCTTCGGCTACACGAATCACACCCTCATGCCCGAGGCGCTTGAGGTCTGGCCGGTACGGCTCTTCGAGACGCTGCTGCCGCGGCACCTGGAGATCATCTATGAGATCAACCGCCGTTTCCTGCGCGAGGTGATGAATGCCTATCCCGGCAACCATGACCGTATCCAGCGGATGTCATTGATCCAAGAGGGTCAGGAGCGGCAGGTGCGCATGGCCTATCTCAGCGTGGTGGCGAGCCACAGCGTTAATGGTGTGGCGCATTTGCATTCCGAGTTGCTCAAGCGCCATCTCTTCAAAGACTTCTATGAGATGATGCCACGCCGCTTCAACAACAAGACCAACGGCATCACACAGCGGCGCTGGCTGCTGAAGTGTAACCCCGGTCTGGCCTCCTTAATCACCAGCCGTATCGGCGACGGTTGGATCACCGACCTGACGCGCCTGAAGGAACTGGAGGCGTTTGCCGACGACGCCGAGTTCCAGCAGCAGGTCATGGATGTGAAGCGGGAGAACAAGAAAGCGCTGGCCGAGGTGATTCAAAAAGAGGTTGGCGTGAGGGTGAATCCCGATGGGATCTTCGACGCGCAGATCAAGCGGCTCCACGAGTACAAGCGGCAAGTGCTCAACGTGATGCACATCATGCACTGGTACTGCAAAGTGAAGGAGAACCCGGAGATCGACCTGGTGCC
>SLOV01000122.1 GCA_007132345.1 Kiritimatiellia bacterium | reverse complement strand
TCACCAGGACCTTGAAGCGGCCGGGGGCGCGTCGCTCCAATTCGGGCATGAGCCGGTCGCCGAGAAAATCGAGCGCCGCCGCGTTGGGCTGGTAGTCGAGTTTCCCCATGAAGAAGAGAACCGTATGCCCCGCCAGATGCTCCTGCCAGAGCGCATCGTTCTCCACGCCGGGTCCGGGCGCGGAGAACTTGCCACAATCGACGCCATTCGGCGCGGTCGTGATCTTCTCCGGCGGCAGCGTATAGCGCTCAATAAGCTGTTCGCGGTCCCGCTCTGAACAGGTGAAGACGTGGTCGACCTGCTCCATCGCGCGCCGCTCTTGGGCCTGCACCATTCGCGTGAATGGGTGACTGGCGCCGAACCGCTCCGCAATTGCGACCGCATTCACATCGTGCGTATCGAGTACGCTGGGCACGCCGGGGAACCGGCGCATGGGGTACCGGTTCCAGATGGAAGTGAAGACGGCGAGTTGCGGGCTGTGCGCGCGCACGACACCGCGGGCAATGGCGGCATTGCGGGGCACCAGGAAGTTGAAGATCCCCCAGTTGATGCCGACCTTGCGTGTGCCGAGATGAACTGGATACGGAACGGTCGAATAGGCAGGGTGATAGTGGCGCGGTTGCAACAAGACGCTCTGCCGCCCCAGCATGGAGAGCAACGCATCGACTCTGCGTCCACCGCCAAACGAAGGATCGCTGACATCCCATTGTGAGAAGACCAGAACCATGGCGGCGAGAGTATAGCGGCGGCCCGCCTTCGCCAAGCGTGGGGATGGGGGGGTGTGGGTGGAAGGTTGAAGGTGGAGGCTGCGCTGGACAGATGTGGCATGCGGGTGTTCAATATTCTTCCGAGCTGAGAGAGCGGACAGCCGCTCAGCCGGACGCGGAACCGCCGTCGCGTGCGGCGATTGCGGCCGAGAGCGCGTCCGCTCCATTCCATGAATCGATTGACTTCACGACCGGAGAGGCTCGGCTTCCCGAGCCGGAAACCCCGTCCCAACAACCCCTGTCTTCTCCAACAAGCGGGGCCTCTGGGTGTGCAGCGGAACAGAAGCTACACACCCAGGTCTTCGGATGGCACCTCCACAATCATTTCTGTCTCGTACCACCATTTACAATGGTGCAATACAACCAGGTTCTTTCTGAAAACGTCGGAATGCTTTACAACTTCAGTTGCCTGCTCCGGCCACAGGGGGATAGGGCGACTCTCTTTCGTCACATTTTACCAAAGCATAACAGCTTGCTGGTTAGCATCTTGAGCCGATTAGGCCGACGTACTGGATGTAATAATTGTAAGATCGGTACGAAAAGTGCATTCACTTCGTAGGTGGGTCGATGTTGGTTCATTTTACATTGTGCCCTTGGGCGCTTTGGGAAACTGGCGATAGAGCCTGTTAAGTATGGAGAAATTGAAACTTCCAGTTACGAAAGGTGGTAGAACGATGAACATTGCGCGCTGTATGTTGACCGCGGTTAGTTGTGCCCTGTTGAGCACAACGGCATGGAGCACGGTTATTCCGGATATTGTTTGCGTACAAATACTTCCGGATCGGGCCGGGGACCCCAGTTATCTCGACACTCGCATCTTTGTCGACCCTCCACTGCTGCTGGACACGTGGTGCGTGGACACCGAACGGAGAATCAGGACGAGCTTCGATTATACCGCCCGCGTCTACACATTAGACGACCCGGAAGTGGCCGATCTGTTTGATCGGGAGGACGCTGTTGATAACCTTGATCTCGTCCTTTACATCATTAATGCCAAATTTCCAGGTACGCTCTCCGAGTCAGACGGAATTTTCACGTCCGGCGATGTTCAACGCGCGATCTGGGAACTCGTCGAAAACCGCCAGTCTACTGGAGCACTTGGTGAGTGGAGCCAGTTGCGGGCCGACGAGATTGTGGCGGACGCCCTTGAGAACGGGCGGGGCTATTTCCCTGGGTGCGATGATCTCACCCTCGTTTTTCTCAAGCCCGTGCTGGCTGGGTGCGATCTCGACACAGAGTTGGACGAGCCGATGGCTCAAATCATCGCCGTAGAAATGCCTGTGGAATGCGCCACAATTGGGGACTTTGTCTGGTTCGATGCGAACGGCAACGGCATTCAGGATGAGTTGGAACCCGGTATTCCTGGCGTACGCGTGGAATTGCTTGATTGCGTCGGCAATCTGCTCGACTTCACCTTCACCGACGACGAAGGCTTGTACTTCTTCACCGATCTTCTCCCCGGCAACTATCGCATTCGTGTCGTGCCGCCGGAGGGATTCCAGTTCACCATCCAGAACGCCGGCGACGATCCGGAACTCGACAGCGATGCCGACGCTTCCGGCTACATGGCCTGCACGACGCTGGGACCCGGCGACGTCGATCTCTCGTGGGACGCCGGTCTCGTACTGGCCTTCGCTGCGATCGGCGACTATGTCTGGTTCGACGCGAATGGCAACGGCATTCAGGATGAGGACGAGTTCGGTGTGCCCGACGTGGAGGTGCTCCTGCTCGACTGCGAAGGCAAGGTGCTTGACTGGACTTTCACGGACGGCGAAGGCTTCTACAGCTTCACCGGCCTGATGCCCGGCGCCTACAACATCCAGGTGATTGCTCCGCCCGGATTCGCGTTCACGATCCAGAACGCCGGTGATGACCCGGAACGCGACAGCGATGCGGATGCCAACGGCGTGATGGCCTGCGTCATCCTCGAACCTGGCGACATCGACCTCTCGTGGGATGCCGGTCTTGTGCAGCTTCCCATGAACCCCGGAACCGGGACTCCCGGCTACTGGGCGAACCATCCGCATGCCTGGCCGGTGGACTTCATCACGGTGGGTGGCATCACCTACTCGAAGGAGGAAGCCCGCAGCCGCTTGCTGATGCCGGTCAGGGGCGATGTGACCATCATCCTCTTCCGCGCGCTGGTCTGCGCTAAGCTCAATGTCATCATTGGCAATGACGCAAGCTGTATCGCCGACATCATCGCCGCCGCGGATGCCTGGCTGGCTCTCTACGGCCCCGTCGGCAGCAATGTGCGCGGCTCCAGCCATGCGTGGAGAATCGGCGAGCCGCTCTATGAGATCCTCGACGCCTACAACAACGGTCTGCTCTGCGCCCCGTCGCGCAAGTAATACTCAGTGTTCTGGTTCTCCCGGCCCGGCAGCCCGCGCGGTTGCCGGGCCGTCTGCTTTTCGGCATTCTTGGGTAGGCGTTCGCCCCCTTTCGTGCAAGGCCGTCTGCTCTGAATGGCACTAAAAAGAGACGATTTCAGAGAGATCCTTTGCGGCTCACCGGGGACGCTTCGCC
>SLOV01000136.1 GCA_007132345.1 Kiritimatiellia bacterium | reverse complement strand
TTCCGGCCTGAGACCGCGGGTGTTGCGTCCCGCGCGGACATCTGATAGAGCACCCTCCTCATTTCAACACCCCAACGAAGCCTCATGAATCGCCTCAAAAGAAAAAAAGCTGGCCCGCACGTCTTTCCCTTCCATCCCCTGCCCGTGCCTTTCGGCGCAACGCCCCTGAAACAAGGCGTGCAATTCCGAATCGCCAGCCGACACGCCCGCCGCGTCTGGCTCATGCTCTTTAACCATCCGGACGCCGATCGCCCCGACGAGGAGTTCGAATTGAACCCCGAACGCGACCGCTTCGGGGACGTCTGGCACATCTTCGTCAAACGCGCGCGGCCCGGCCAGTTCTATGCCTACCGCATGGAGGGCGACCCCGAGGAGGAGCACGGACGATTTTTCGACCCCGAGCAATGGCTGATTGACCCCTACGCGCGCGCCGTCGCCGGGGGTTCGCGCTGGGGCGATACCCTCGGTTTGCAGGTCGGAGAAGTCCCTCGATATGGCCCCGCTTTCCCCAAGAGCGTCATTATGGAGGACGATTTCGACTGGTCTTCCGACATGACCCCTGCCATTCCCCTGCAAGACATGATTCTCTACGAAACCCATGTGCGCGGTTTCACGGCCCACGACAGCTCGGGCGTCCGGCACCCCGGCACGTTCCGTGGCCTCATCGAAAAGATTCCCTATCTTCAGGACCTGGGCATCAACGCCATCGAACTGCTCCCCATCCATGACTTCAATGAGATGGAATACTATCAGGCCAACGATCCGCGGCGGGAGCTGCGCAACTTCTGGGGCTACAGCACCCGGAACTTCTTCTCGCCGCACGGCCGCTATGCCGCCGGCGGTGTCAATGGCGGGCAGGTCCGCGAGTTCCAGGAACTCGTCCTGGCCATGCACCAGGCGGGCATCGAGGTCGTCCTCGATGTGGTCTTCAACCACACCACCGAAGGCGGGCGTGGCGGACCCACAAGCTCCTTCCGCGGCATCGACAACGACATCTACTACATCATGGAGGAGGACGGCCTCCATTATCGAAACTATACCGGCTGTGGAAACACCGTAAACTGCAACCACCCGGTGGTGCGCCGCTTCATCGTCGACTGCCTCCGCTACTGGGTCGAACAGATGCATGTCGACGGGTTCCGATTTGACCTCGCCTCGATCTTCTGCCGCGACCAGAACGGCGACGTCTTGGACCGCCCCCCCATCGTCGAGGAGCTCGCCGAGGACCCGGTCCTGCGCCATACCAAACTCATCGCCGAAGCCTGGGACGCCGCCGGGCTCTACCAGGTCGGCAGCTTTCCAAGCCCGCACTGGTCGGAATGGAACGGCCGCTTTCGCGACGATATCCGCCACTTCTGGAACAGCGACCACGCCATGCTGCCTGCCCTCGCCCATCGCCTGCGCGGCAGCGACGACCTCTATAACCACAACCACCAGACCCCGCTCAAGAGCGTCAACTTCATCACCTCGCACGACGGCTTCACCCTGCACGACCTCGTGAGTTACAACCACAAGCACAACGAAGCCAACGGCGAGGAAAACCGCGACGGCGACAACCACAACCACAGCAACAACTACGGCCACGAAGGCCCCACCGACTCCCCGAAGATCAGGGCCATCCGCCTGCGCCAGATGAAGAACATGGTCGCCACGCTCTGCCTCTCGCAGGGCGTGCCCATGCTGCTCGCCGGCGACGAAATGGGGCGCACCCAGCAAGGCTCCAACAACGCGTACTGCCAGGATAATGAGATCTCCTGGGTGGATTGGAATCTCCTCGACCGCCACCCCGACCTGCATCGCTTCTTTCAGCAGGCCATCCAGATGCGCCACGAGTTCCCCGCCTTGCGCGCCGGCCGGTTCCTGACCGCGGGCGACGATCCGCATGCACATCCCGAAATGCAGTGGATCGGTTTTGACGGCAAAGCCCCGGACTGGCATCACGGGCGCTGTCTTGCCTGCCTGCTGCAACTTCACGACGAAGAAGACCCCGCGGCGCGCGAAGCAGACGGCATCTTCTTCGCCATCAACGGGCGCAAGGAGCCGCGCGACCTCGTTGTGCCCCGCGCCCCTGGCCAGCCCTGGCGCATCGTCCTGAGCACCGAAGAGAAGACGCCGGTCTGGACAACCTTTCAGCAGAAGATCCGCCTCGACGGGCGCTCCGTCCTGGTTCTGGCTTCGACCCCCAAACCAAAGCCGTGAGCAAAAGAATCCTTGAACAGGCCCCCCGTCTTCGCGTCTAACTGGTTTCTGTATTCGGCCGCGCCGGACAGCCAGAAGGAGAACCAGCCATGATGTATTTCGACCCCATCTACCTCTTTTTCGCGATTCCCGGCATGATCCTGGCCGGGGCCGCGAGTTGGTACACCAAAAGTATGTTCATCAAATACGCCCAGGTCCGCGCAACAACGGGCATGAGCGGCGCACAGGCAGCGCGACATATGCTCGACGTCAACGGGCTCCAGTCGGTCGGTATCGAGCGTGTCAGTGGTTTTCTCAGCGATCACTACGATCCACGCCATCGCGTTTTGCGACTCTCCCCGCCGGTCTACGACACCCCCTCGCTCGCGGCGATCGGCGTCGCCTGCCACGAAGCGGGCCATGCCCTGCAGCATGCGAAGCATTACGCCCCGCTCAAACTACGCACCGCCATGGTGCCCGCCACCAACTGGGGCAGCCGGCTGAGTTACATTGTGCTCATGGCCGGTGCCATGCTCCAGGCCCCGCCGCTCATCAATCTTGCCTTGCTGCTCTTCTCCCTCACCGTCCTCTTCGCCCTGGTCACCCTGCCCGTCGAGTGGGATGCGAGTGCGCGCGCCAAGCGGGCGATGGTCGCCAACGGCATCGTGAGCCACAGCGAACAGGCGCAGGCCGGACAGGTCCTCAACGCGGCGTTCCTGACCTATGTGGCCTCGGCGGTCAGCTCATTGCTCGTCTTCCTCTACTACATCATGCGCTTCAGCGGCAGACGCTGATCTTCAGGGGCAGCGGGTTTCGGGTGTTCAGTGTTCAGTGTTCAGGGGGGGAAGTGTTCAGGAAGGACGAAGCCGCTTTGGACTGCGGCGGCTTGACGCCGCTTTCGAGGGGAAGGGGAAATGGATGGCACTATCCTTCCGGCTCGGGAAGCCGAGCCGCTCCAGACGAAAGTCGTTTCTGGTTTGATCCTTTGTCGCCCCTCTTTGTCGCCCCTCTTTGTCGCCCCTCTTTGTCGATGCGGCTGCCCGGCACCGTGACAACCGGAGGGACTTTGGACTGCGGCGGCTTGACGCCGCTTTCGAGGGGAAGGGGAAATGGATG
>SLOV01000239.1 GCA_007132345.1 Kiritimatiellia bacterium | reverse complement strand
GCGGAACAGCAATTCTCAGTATGGCCTGGAACGGGTTCTTCGGGACTGCCGATGCAGGTACTACGAACGGTTTTCCGCTGGGTTTTCGCCCGTTTGTAGTCCCGCCTTCAGGCGGCAAGGGCCATAATGAGAATTGCTGACGGCGGAAAGAGGGTTCAGGCGGCGCTGCATGGCTGATTCACGAAAATGCGTGGATCATTGCCCGGCAACAACCGAGACCCCTGAAGAATCAGCAATGGCCAGCGCCGCGTCCGAAGCGCTCGGCAAGCAGTGCGTCGAGCGCGGGGTGGTTGGCGGGGTCGGAGAGATTCCGGCCGGGGATGGCGCAGAGGGCGCGCAGCAGTTCGATGCCGGCCACCGTGTTGCAGGCCATGCCGCCGATCAGATCTGGAGGGCAGGGCGTCGCCCCGATCAGGGCCACGGCGGCGTAGGGGTCGGTACAGCATAACAGGCAGAATCGTACATGCGGCGCGAGCAACGCGGCAGCGGTCGCACCGTTGTAGGGTTCCAGCGGCGACGCGCCAGCCTCCACCACCAACACGTCGGCCGGAACCTCCGCAATGGCGGAAAGCAGCCGGCCGATCTGTGTCCGGTACATCGCTTCGCTGCAAACCGTCGAGGGCAGGCCCGCATCCACGAAATCGAAGATGGCGTCGGCCCCCGCGTCTTTCATGCTGAGTACGTCACGAAATCGCCCGGCACCGGTCAGTTTCGCCGCGAGTACCTTGAGGTTCATCTGCTTCAGGCGCCGGATCAGAATGCGTGCCGCCTGGGTCTTGCCGCACGACATGGAGCTGCCGAGCACAAGGAGCACGGGAATGCGGAATCTCTTCCTGCTGCCCTTCACGGCGTAATCGCGCATCCGTGCCTTTGTGCTGCCCGGGGCCATGACATGGCCGCGGTATTGCAGTTCGATCGGGGTCGGCTCGAAGGGCGAGAGGGAGGTGACCTTTCCGAAGAGACCGGCGGCGGTGAGCACCTGCATCCTGCCCTCGGGGCCGATCTGCTTCCATGTGCCGGTCAGCGCAAGCGTCGCGAAGCGGGTGCCCAGCGCGCCCAGCAGAAGGTCGCCGACCGCCACCTGGATAAGACGCCCGTTCGGTAGTTCGATCCAGCGATCCGGGCCGGGCGCCTCGACGACTTCACAGGCCACATAGTCGCCCCATCCCCACTTTTCGCGCGGCAGAGGTTTGATGCGGGCTCCCTCGGTGAAGCGTGCAATGCGGGTGAGCGAGGTGCGCAGGGTATTCTTCATGCGTGGACCCTCCGATTGGCTGGCGCTGCAGTCAGGCTGGCGCGGACCGGGGCGAGCAACAGACAGGCAAGCAGAGCAGTGCGCTCCAGCATGGCGTCGATGAGAATGTGTTCGTGTCGCGCGTGGGCGCCGTTGCCGACGGCGCCAAGTCCATCGAGCGTGGCGGTGTAGAGGCTGGCGGTGTTGCCGTCGGAGGCGCCGCCAGCCGTTCCTTCCTCGATTTCGAGGCTCAGAAATGCAGCGACCTGCCTTGCCTGCTCCCAGAGGCCGCGATTGCGCGGCGTCGGCTCCATGGGTGGCCGACGGATGCCGCCCTCGACCGTAATGCGTGCGCCGGGGTGGCGGGGCGCGAGGTGGAAGATCTTCCGTTCCATGCGCCGCGCCGCCTCAATCGTCGGCACGCGCAGATCGACCTCTGCGCTGCTGCGCGGGGCGACCACGTTCACACTCGTGCCGCCCTCCACCTTGCCCACATTCAGCGAAATCCCGCCGTCGGGGTCGTTCCACTCGAAAAGGTGCTGAATCTGGTGCGACAGCTCCAGAATGGCACTCACGCCGCCGCCGGGGTCGAGTCCTGCATGGGCCGGCTCGCCCTGCACATGCACCGTGAACCGGCCTACGCCCTTGCGCGCCGTCTTGAGTTTGCCGGTCGGCCCCAGCGAGGGTTCCATGACAAAGGCGCGATGACAGCAGCGTGCAAAGCGGACGATGTGGCGGGTCGATTCGCGGCTGCCGGTTTCTTCGTCGGAATTCACGAACACGACCGGCTCGGCCTCGGGGGGCAGCCCCAACTCCACGAGCGCGCGGAGTGCAAAGAGCATTTGAACCAGGCCGCCCTTCATGTCGTAGACGCCCGGCCCTTCGATCCGGTTTCCGGCGATGCGCAGCGGCATGGTTTCGAGCGTGCCCATGGGCCAGACGGTGTCGACATGACCGAGCAGTAACTGGCGGGGCTGCCCTTTGCGGGAGCGATGCGGCAGGGCGAGCAGCATACCGCCGCTGCGTCGGCCGGGGAGATGGCGGCAGCGGAAACCACTCTCTTCCAGGTGCGCACGCAGCAAATCGAGGGCCGGACCCTGCGCGGCGGGCACATCGGAGGGCGTCTCGATGCGCACCAGGTCGGCAAGCAGACCGATCATTTCGTCGCGCTGAGCGCGAACGTGCGCCAGAATCTGGCCGGGATCGTTCATCACCGGCGGAACCCGGCGGGGAAGGGGAAGCCCTGGCTGCGGTCGATGGTGGCGACGCGGCCGGGATGGAGGTAGGCGAGGAGCGGAGCGTCGTGGACCAACTCGCTGTCCTCGCGGTCCTCGACGCGCAGCACCTCTGCGGCGACCTGCGCCGCAACGACACGCCCGATGACCAGGGTATTCTCGCCCAGGTCTTCGACCACGCGCTCCAACTCGCATTCGAGATAGCGGTCGCAGCCCTCGGCGAGCACGCCGTCCACGGTGGAGGCGGGAAAGACTGCGAGTTCGCGCAGTAGGGGCTTGTGGCCTTCCGCGTCGCGAGGCGAAGCGGCGAGGGTGGCGTCCAGGACATGTGCAGGGCGCAGGAAGCTCACGGTGAACACGCCGGTGCGACGGGCGTTTTGCAGAGTGGCGTGGCTTTCGGCGCAGACGAAGCCGAAGTAATTCTGCCAGCTCAGGGGCATGGCCATATGTTTCGGGGCGAGGTCATGCGAGCCGTCGGGTTCGCGTGTGCCGATCAGGACGAGGGGGAAGACACAGAAGAAGCGTTCCCAGAGGGGATGTTCCGTGGAGAGTTGCACCAAGCGGCCAGGTTCATTCATAACGCGCCTCCAGGGCAGCAGCATAGCCGGAAACGGTGCGTCGAGGCAATGGGGAAGGGTGGAAGGGTGTTCAGTGGTCAGTGTTTAGCCAAGTGCGCACCTCGCAAGCAGGAGGATGGGCATGTCGCGAAGCGACTGCCCGTCGCCCAGAGCTTGCCCAGAAGCGTGCTGTGCTCTGCTTCTGCGGCCTTTGAGCCAACAACGCGCTCATCGACGGGCTAGAAGCCCGTCCTCCGCCAGCAGGTGCGC